>CAXTTU010000001.1:0-9651 GCA_964247225.1 uncultured Sphingomonas sp.
CGGTTCCCGACGGTCTTGGAAGCAGTCCGCTGGCGGAGACGGAGGGATTCGAACCAGACGGGTAACCCGTTCCATTGACACACTATCTTATCCGCACGCCTCTCAGGCATACCCCTTAAACTACCCCCGAAAAAGGCGATCTCCGCGCCACGACTTTCCACGCTTACGTCGATGAGCGCCGCCGAGATCTATTGGGCGGCATGGCAAAAGCCGCTGCTCGGACCAAGGCCCGCTTCGAAGCCAGACGGTCGCGAACGACGATCAGAAGGATGGCTGCCGTCGGGTCGGACATCGATGTCCTCACCTGTGCAGGATCCCGGTTAGCGCTCGCGCGACCGTGCGCAGGCGGGACTCCCCGCGAACGGCGATCGAGCCAACGTCCGACGAGGGCGACGCGCCGCCGGTCGCTTCCCCTACCCCGCTGGCGGAGCCGGCCTGCTTGAGGCGGTATGCCTCCCGCCACTTCAAGGCCTCGGCGCGCTCGCGGTCTCGACGTCCTGATCGGAGGTCACGCCACCAGGAACAGGGGCGCAGCCGACGCAAGGTCGGCGGGCGCGGCTCCACCCGTCAGCCCGAAGATCAGGTTCTCGACCTCGGCCACCGGCACCTGCAGTTCCGCCGCCACGTGCTCCCGCCCCAGGCGATCCGACCAGAGCTCGGCGAACACCTTGCGCCACACGACGGACCGCTCCGGCGCGATCGCGTTGGGCTCCTCCCGGGTGTAGCCACGCTGCTGCATCTCGATGCAGAAGCCTCGATACTGCCAGTCGGACAGGCGTCTCAGCTTGTGCAGCCGATAGGCCAGCGCCGCGAGCGAGACCCCCCAGCGGCGCTTGGCCGCGATCAGGTCGTCCAGCGCGTTCACGCCGTGAACCCGCGCCAGCACGTCGTCGGCCGGCATCAGGAAGAACGAGGCGAAGCGGTTCGCCTCCTGCTCGGCCAACCTTCCGACGCCGCCGCCATGGCGGTGCAGGACCAGGTGCCCAAGCTCGTGCGCCGCGTCGAAGCGCATGCGCTCGGCGGACCTGTGCGGGTTGAGGAAGATGTAAGGGACATGGCCACGCCAGCAGGAGAAGGCGTCCACGGTCTGCGCGGTGTCGGCGATGGAGAAGACGCGCACGCCCTTCGCCTCTAGCATGCGGATCATGTTGCTGACCGGCTTCTCGCCCAGCCCCCATTCGTGCCGGACGAGCCGGGCGGCCTGGTCCGGCAGGATCGCCGGATCGAAGAGCGGCACCTCGGCGCGGGGACGGTTGAAGCGGCGATCGACCCAGTCGTCCAGCAGGAACGCGACGGAGCCGGCCGCGAGCGCCGCGTCCCGGTCACGTGCTCGCATGGAGGTGAGGCTGCGGAAGCTCGCCCCGTCCCTGAGCAGCTCCGCGTCCGCCTCGAAGAAGAAGGCCTGTGGAAACCCGAGGACCTGCGCGATGGTGGCGACCGTGTCGGGCTCAGGCTCGGTGACGCCCTGCTCCAGGCGCGTGACCGTGTGCGGCACGCGACCGATGCGCTCCGCGAGCTCCTTCGACGTGTAGCGTCGGCGCTGGCGGGCGATGACGAGGCGTTGGCCGTTGAACATGGCTCCAGCTACTTGCGGGAGACCTCGACGTCGAAATCGGGGCCGGGGTCGTCATCGCGCAGGACGATGCCATCCCAGCCGCCGGGCTCGACGATGAGGATCCGCTCGTTGAACCCGCAGAACTCGCCCTGCTCGACACGGCGCGGGAAGGACAGCTCGACGCGGACATCGTCGCCCTGGGCCTGCACGAACAGGTAGTAGCACGGCGCATTGGCCTCGCGGAGCTCCTTGTGCCGGATGGCCGGGAAGAGCTCGCCCTGCCCGGAGGCGACCAGGCGCGCGGAGGCGTCGCCCTTGTCCGAAGACGCGACCGGATCGAACAGCCGGTCGCCCGCCCGCTCCGCGTTCTGGTAGGCGATTCTGATGCCCGTGGCGGGATTGTACACGCTCTCGATCCCCGCCTCGCGGCGACGGAGGTAGCCGCGCGGAGCGAGCGTCTGCCGCAGCATGCGCGTCCCCATGATCCAGGCCATCATGCCGGACGCGATCAGCGGGTCGTCCAGAACCGCCGAGCGGCGCGCCACCACGGCGGCGCGCGCGATCGTCACCAGGTCGTCCACGGTCACGCCGATCTGCTCCAGCCGCGTCTTCACCGCGCTCGCCTCGATCAGAACCGTCATTGCCGCCCCCATGTTCATAAACGCGAGACCATTCGTGGACCGCGCGGACCCCGCGGTCAAGTCGATGGGGGCGGAGCGCTTGGTGCAGCCGGGATCTGACCTCGGTAAGGAACGGGAAAAGGTCTGATGCCATCCACTCGTCCCGGTCGAGCTGCCGCCAGAATGCTGGACCTATGCCTTACGCAAGCAGCCCGTAACCGAACCGCCAAGGAGGACTCCACTCATGCACGAAGCCGATGAACTTATGGTCTCGCAAGCCGTGGACGCGTTGATCGCGGTCACCTGCCTCTCGGCGCGCTTCGTTGCCGCCGCCACTGGCGAGCGCCGGAGCTTCTCGGTTGCCGACGTGTCGGCGGACCTCGGCATTTCCGGCCCCGTCCTCCTGCAGATCAGCCGATCTGGTGGGCAGTTCCTAGCGACGGTCGCCTGCCTGGACTTCGTATGGAAGGACGAACCGACGATCCAAGATCAGACCGATAGCGTATCGACCCTCTTGGTGAAGTGCGAGCCCAACTATCCCGACACTTACGTCATTGCGATGGGCGGCAGGCGGCTTCGGGAATGCGTCTCCCTCGGAAACAACCCGTTCCTGCAGGCACTGGGCGACCGCGTGGTCGTGGACGTCACGTACAAGGACAAAGGCTTCTTCTTTAACGGCGTGACGACAAGGAAGGGACATGCGTTATCCTTCCGATTCGAGCAGGCCTTCTCACCGTTCCAAGATCGCGCGGGCGCGACCGGCCCCTCCGAGCCGGATGCCGGCCGGAGTCGATAGGGATTGCAACCGATGGCGGAATGGCGGACGGGTTCATTCCGGGCAAATCAGTCGACGGAGAAGGATCGGCTTACTTGCGGCGAATGGGGCAAAACGCGAAAGTCGTAAGCTCACCTGACGTGCTTGCCCGACCGAAGGATCGCGGCTGCTACATAGGAACGCCTGACCTCAGGTCCGGGAGCCTTCGGCTTGACGTCGGACGGGTAGTGTGCCCCGGCGCAGCCGACCGCTCGTGCGCCAATCGTGCGGGAGCGCAAACGGGGACTCCCCGCGCTGGCGGGCCCCGATGAGCCTTAGCCGACGGACTGTTGCGCCGACAGCCTGAGCCCGGTTGTTGCGACGACCTTGCCCCCGATGAGTCCCTGCCGTTCGGCGGCCGCCCCGCGTATTTAGCGAACTCTACCCGCGGCAGGATATCGCCCCCGATCCGGTAACCCCTGACCGCTGCGTAGCGGCTCAGGAGAGCGCAGAACCCGAACGATGCCGGATCAGCGTCCGTCGGAACGCGATAGAGATGTTCGCCCCGCGTCGCATCCGTTCCCTCCAGAGTAGGGAGCAGCGGTTCGAGTTCGCCGGGCAGATAGTTGTCGAGAAAACCATTGTGCCGCTCGCGCGCAATGGTCAGCAGCAACCGATCCTCGGAAAAGGTGTCGCGTTTCACCGGCGCGTGCAGCGGTCCCTGGTGCACGAGAAAATCGAAGACCTCGGCGAGTGCCACCCAGGCGCTGTTCAGCCGGAGACCGGCGATGGGCGTGGCGCCACCCTCGAACGCGGCCACGCGCTCCGCGGCATATTGCCGCTGCGGGAAGGGAAGGTCCGCCGCCGCGAGCAGGATGGCCTGCTCGGACGCCCAGGACGGGAGGCGCGCCGCCGCACGCGCCGCGCCCTCCGAACGCCGCGCGTCCACCGGGAGGTAGTCGATCGCCCCCGAGAAGCCATCTCGCTGGTCGTTGCCGAAGCTGGCAGTGGCGCGGAGCGTGAGCGCCGCAGCCGACGGGCGATTCAACGCCGTTCCGCGCGAGCAGCAGACATCCGCGCGGGGCGGCATACCGACCCGGCTCCGGCGCAGGAGTTCGCCGCCAACGCGCGTCCCGGAGCCGACCGCGTCGGGCCTTGGCACGACGACGCTGGTCGGGGCGGCCTGCGCGTCGTTAGCTGGACAAGCGCTTTTGAGTAGCCAATCCTGTTCGGTGCCGACCGAGATACGTCGGCCCTGAGGACCGGAGTCAATAAGGAAGCAGCCCGTTGCCGAACACCGACATCAACAACGTCTTCGACGCCGAACCGAAAAGCTCTTCGAAATTCCCTGGCAGCAACGACCAAGGGTGCTTCATCCCCTCCTACCAGCGCGCCTACAGATGGCACTCGACGGAGGTCGATCGGCCCCGCGAGGACACCATCGCCGGGCTGAACCGTTTTCCCGAAGCGGCAAGCTCGCTGCGCTTCCTCGGCAGGATCATCACGGTGCCCGACAAGTCGCTGCTCGGGGTCGCCGTGCCGATGGACCAGTAGCTGCCCGAGAGCGTCATGACGCTCTTCGAAGGGTCGACGGTTAGACGTCGGCCCGTCGACGCTAACCACTGCGCTACGACCGTTCGAGGCTCCGTTGCGTTCTAGCTACCACATGCTACGGTTGATTCATATGATTTGAGGATATATGTTCAGTACTCGTGAGTTGGCGAACCTGGTCGAGATGGCTGGAGTGATGCCGATGGCCAACGGATGGCAAGTGGTTGTCAGGGCGGATTGGACCGACGAGTCGCCGCAGCGACCGCACGGACTCACATACGCTCTAATCCTGCAGAATCCGATGGGCGTCCGGCAACTCGGCTTCGACAACTCCCACGCGTTCGACGGAGCGAGCCCCGACGAGCCATGGGATCACGAACATCCTGCTGGCCGCGTGGGCCAGCGACGACCTTACACGTTCAAGTCCGCAGGTGCCACGCTCAACGACTTTTTTGACCGGGTCGAGAGTTTTAGCGCGAGGCACGGTCTGAATTTTACGTTCTTATGACTTTGAGGTAGATGGAGTAATTCCGATGTCCGTGTCGATCGGAGAAATGCGCAACCGGCTTTTGGCCAAGCTCGCTGAGCCTCGTACAGCCGAGACTTGGATAGAGGTTTTGGCGTCGGCTGGGAACCGGGACCTGCTGGGCCTCATCGGACGCGAGAAGCCGCAGAGCATCGGCGCGCTGGCCGACCTTGCCAGCCGTGCGCAACCGAACGTCAGCCGCGCGCTGACCTCGCTCGTGTCTGCCGGCCTCGTCGAGACGCGCGGTGACGGCCGCCGGACCATTCCCTCGCTGACGACGCTCGGCTTGGAAAAAGCGCGCTACTACGAGCTGCTCGACCAAGTTCTCACCCCAGAAATCCACGTCGACGAGGACCACATCGTGGCCACCGTCATCAAGGACTTGCCCGATGACGACGCGCAGGAGCCCGATCTTGTCCCGGGATTTTTCGAACTGTCCGTCTGGGAACGAGCTTCCAACCGGGCGTCGGCCGCTGTCATCATGACGGACCTGAACGAGCTCGCGCAGCGCGTCCTCGCCGACTGGTGGCGGATGCTCTACAGGCGAAACTCGTTCTGGCGGCTCGGAGACGCTGTCCTTCAAGGCAAGCGCTCGGATCGGCAGGTCACCGTCCATATCGGCTCAAATGGCCGTGCGGCTGAATTCACGTTGCGCGATGGCAACGGCGAGGCCGTTCTCCTCGCACGCAACGGCGAGCCGATCCCGCGGTTCGAGAACGCGTTGCTAGAAGCATTCGTGCGTCCGGTCGCCGCCAAACTCAGGGTGGCGGGCCGGGTCGACCGCCCGTTGCACTCCATGTTGGCGAGACTGATAGAGTCCAGGGCAGATGCGGACGAGACCGCGTTCTGCCGCGTGGCAGGCGCTCTCGACATCTCGCCTTACGAGCTGTCTAATGCCGTCGCAGAGGATGTTCGTAAGGTCGTCTCCACCTTCGTCGACGAGGACGCGCGTCTGGACTTTGCGTCCTCGCTCGCGGTCGACGAACTCCGCGAGCAGAGCGACTGGCTTGACCGGGAGATCGCCCGGCACGCGGCTTCGAACGGGCTAGGAGCACTCGACCGCCTCCGGGCGCGTTGCGTGCCGACCAGAGGGAACGCGCCGCTATTGCCCTGGAGACTAGGTCGCGACTGCGCGCGGATGGTGCGCAAGGAATTCGGCCTTGGCGCTGATCGCGGGGTGCGCGGGTTTGCGGAGGTCACCACACTGTTCGGAGCGGACGGCTTCGAGGTAAGCGAGGTCGCGCCGGGGGCGCTCCGCGGCTTTCAGACCATCCGACGCGACGAGCCGATTGTGTTCGTCGAGGACGAAGGTTCCATACCGACCGCATTTACGCTTTGCCGTGCGATCGGCGACTACGTCGCCCATGGCAGCCCGGCGTCGTGCGTCGCCGACATCTACACCGAACGTCAGGCGGTCGGACGAGCGTTCGCGGCTGAGTTTCTTGCGCCAGGCGAGGGTGTGGTCCGGATGGCCGAGGAAGAGGGTCAGTCAATCGGCAGGATCGCCCGTCATTTCGGCGTTTCCCCTGAGGTCGTCCACCGGCAATACGACAACTACTCGCGCGCACCGCAATAGTGACGCGGCCTTGGCGGGCGGACGGGCCGTACGCACCAACCGGCCGCCTGCCGTTTTGCAAGCCGGAAAGACCCTATTCCGGCCAATCGCAGCCCCAGTTCGTATCCTCAACATCGGCCGCTCGTTCACCTAGCCTGAGCGGCAACATCCAGTCTACTGATCTCCAACCTCACTGACGCTGTTTGGGAGTAGGCTCCGGCTTAGCGCGTGATCCAGCGACCGGCGTAGTCGAACCGTTCGATGGCCGCGAACAGGCGTTTTCCGAGGCGTCCATGGCTGGAGTGTGGAACGGGCGCGTCGGACCAAGCGCCGTCTACCGCGAGCGCCTCCGATGCTCTAGCGTAATATGACGGGCCTGCCTTATTGCCGGTCGCCGGAAGGAGCAGAGCCGTAATGACGGAGGTGCCTGAAGCGCAGCTGCAGGCGTATTGCCTTGCCGCTCTCCGCCAGGCGTTCCCGCATGTTCCGTCAAGGAGCTTCGAGCTCGAGAAGCACCTCAAGGTGAGGCTAGGCCGCTCCGAGTACCACCGCGACGGCGCTATGCACTGGGATGCCCACGGACGCGCGGATCTCGTCATCCGCTACGAAGGACGCCCACTCGCGGTGCTGGAACTGAAGCGAGCCGACCAGACGCTGGATGACGAGGATGTCGAACAGGCGCGCAGCTACGCCATCGCGATGCTGGACCAGCCTCCGCTGGTCGTCATAAGTAACGGCTCGACCACGTGGGTCCGCCAGACGGCGGACGGGAAGGAGCTCGACGCGGGCGTCCGGGGCGCCTCCATGATCAAGGCAATCTTCGAGAACGCGGCCACCCTCGCCGGCTCGAACATGGAGTGGGTGATCGAGACGCTGCTGGGGCCAAGAAGCGCCGTCTGGGCGGAGGTGGTACGACGACGCACGGACGAACTCGTCGGGCGCCTGACCGGCGACGCGGAGGACACGCGGCGTCCGTTCCCGCGGGATCTCCTGCTCTGGCGACGGGCGACCGGAGAGGTGGTCAGGCGGCTCTCGGGGGGCGCTAAGGCGATGGTGCTCGACGGTCCTCCGCTGATCGGGAAGAGCAACGTGCTCCGCCACCTAGCGGTCGCCACGCGTGCGTCGGAGAATTGGGCCGTGCTCCTAGTCGGCGCGTCGTCTCACGGTCCCGGGCTCTTCCAGCGGATCGCCAACCTCATGGGGGCGGCGCTCGAGTGGAACCTCTCGGCCGACGACGTGAGGACCTGGTTGCGGCGCATGTCGCGCTCGTCGAGCGGGCCGGCCCTTGTGCTCGCCGTCGATGGATTGCTGGCCGGTTCGGCGGTCGCTTCGGACGTCGAGGAGCTCGCCGAAAGCGGCTTCGGCGGCGGCCTGCGCATGGTCGTGACGACCGATCGGGCCGATCGTGTGCGACTCGACGCGAGGGGTCGCAACGAGACGGCGTTCGGGTCGATCTCCGAGGAGATCGGGATCGGGCCGATCGACGATATCGAGTTCCAGAAGGCGCGGGAAGACGCCGCGGAGGCGGGCGTCCTCTTCTACGGTGGCGCCGAGCTCTCACGGGAGTATCGCATCGCCTGGATGCTTCGCGGCGTTCTCGCTGGCGTCCCGATGCCGAGCCAGGAAGATCACGCCGCGGTGCTTCCCGCGACGATGGGCCTGAAGATCATGCGCGACGCTCGGCGGAGGTTGCGCGAGCAGGAGGAGGTCGCGCGGCTGCACCGGCTACTCGCCAGGGACGCCTTGGCGGAAGCGGTGCCCGTGAGCGAGGCGCTCGCTCTGGCGCGCGCTGGCGCCTTCCTTGTTCGGCGCGACGCTCTCAGCGCCGAGGGCGAGCGGGCCGCGCGAGAACTGGCGGACCGAGGTTGGGTTGACCTCCGCCGCCACGCTGGCGGGGAGGACGTCGTGGTCTGCCGCGCGCCGGAGTTCCTGATGAGCGAACTCGCTCGCGAGCTGTCCGTGGCCGTCGAGACCGCGCTCGGGACAGACGCGGACGGAGCGGCGGCATTGTTGATCGTGCAGGCCCGCGGCCTGCCCTTCGGCGATCTCGTGGGCGCGCAGGCGCTGGTGGACCTCGCCGAGCGCCGCGGCGCCCTGCCGTTCGATCTGGTGGCGGCGCTGATGGACGATGCTCCGACGACCGAGGGACTGACGGACAGGACGGTGGCTTTCGAGATCGCCGGAGAGGTCGTCCGGATGCACTTCGACGAGCGCGGGCAGTTCGCGGTGGTGGATGCGGGTGGCCGACCTCTGGGGCCTTACCAGCCCGCCGCAGAGTTCGGGGACGCGCCGAGCATGCACGGCGACGCGACGTCCTGGATGATGCTCTCCCAACTGGCCCGCTTGCGCACCGCCTTCGGCACGCCGACCGACCGCTTCGACTTCGAGATCATGCTGCACGTGGGGCGATGCGCCTTCCCGCTAATCCGCAGTTCGCCTGACATCACGATGCCGCACGAGACGCAGTCGCTCGGAAGTCACGGAAGCGTCCTGACGGCGCGCTGCGCGCTGGCCGAGCCGATCACTGCGGCCATGCACAAGCTGTTCGCAGAGGAGTGGATAAACCTTGGCGCGTTCCTCGACCGGGTGGTCGAAGCCGGTTCGCTGCCGCTCACCGCTCGGGTGCACAATGCGCTCGCCAATCTGCGCACCTCCTCCGACGAGCGGCTGAAGGCGTGGGTGGAATCCACTCTCAAGGAGGTCGTACATCCGCTGCTGGCCCGGCAGATGCGGCCGCCGGCCGACGTCGGCGATGGTTGACGGCTTGTCGCCACCGCCCACTCGGCTGAATGAAAGTGGCGGCACGCGCACGTCGCCGACGCGCTCAGTGGTCGCGCGCCAATGTTCATCGGCGGGGCTGCGAGCCTCGTCACCGCCGGGTTGGGGTATCTCAGCAGCCGCCGCATCAAAGCCGATGATCTTCATATCAGTAGAAAAAGTTCATGACTTCATGACCCACAATGCGACACCCAGGGCTCCTTCGAGGCTCCCCAACTTCAGCCATCCGTTCATGTGAGCTGCGGGCTACTTTCTGCTCGATTGAAGTGGAATCTCACAGGTCGCATCATCGAACTGTGTGAGCTAGCACCT
>CAXTTU010000001.1:9661-48969 GCA_964247225.1 uncultured Sphingomonas sp.
CCTAGCTCAGGCGCTTGCTGTACTCTCCCGGAAACAGCTACGCATTGGCCCAGGAGGGTCAGGCGAAAACAATGGATGCAGACGGTTGGCGCACCGAGGCCGAGGCTCTCGCCGCAGCACACGCGATCCGGGTCACAGACGAAGACTTGGAGGAGAACGCACGGCTAGACCTCGCTTGTCCGACGCCGTCGCAACTACGACTCGCGTTGGTTGAGCTGCATCAGCTCCTCTCCGCGGCGCCGACGAGCATCGCACAGGCTTATAAGCGGATCACTGAGCAGAAACTGCGAGCGAAAACAATTCTGGCGCAAGCGAATCTCACCAGTGGTTCGCTCGCTTGGATCGGCGGAGATCCCGTCTTTGCCGCCGCCGCGCAGGCCCGTGCGCTAGACCTCCATCTGCTCGCCTATGACGACACGCGCGGCAGGCCCTCGGACCCGTCCGCGGCTTATCTCTGTCGGGAGCTCGGCGTACACGTGGTTCCTCGACCGCGTGCCGTCGTCCCTGATGCGGAGAATGTGGGCACGCCCACATATAGGAGACGTGGCCTCGTCTGGCACAGAATCGTCCCGGCCAAAATCGGCGATTTTAGGATCGAGCTTCATTGGTATCGGGACCTTTCGCTCTCTTTTCGGGCAACGGATCCGCAGGTGGTCGGCGCGGTCTTTGAAGGGCTGGATCTCACACCCGATCGGCGCTTCCGGCATTTCGTGGCGCGAGCCGCACCATGCCTAGACGAGACGCGGGATCTTGCCGCTCAGGTGGACGCTGTCTACGCTGGGGGGGTTGTCCTAGCTGTCTGGCCGGAACTGACGATGCCCCAAGAGCGGCGAGACCGCCTCGCCGACATGCTGCTCCAACGCTCAAAGAGCGCCGAACCCGGCACGGGCGCCTGCATCGTCGCGGCTGGAAGCTGGCACGAGGTCGATGGCGGCAAGGTGAGGAACCGCATGCGTATCCTTTCGGGGCTGGGTCAGGAGCGTATGCACCACGACAAGTCCATTCCGCTGGCAAGCAGCTCCCTTGGAACTGAGGAGCTCACCCCTGCCTACGTCATCCCGGTTCTGATAACGGAGGACACCCTTCTCGCCTTTGCCATCTGCAGGGATTTCTGCGAAGCCCAGATCGCCGACGTGTATGTGCAGCTCGACGTCGACCTGATCGTGGTCCCCTCCTACGGAGACGCGAGTACTATCCGCGCTCATCGACATCAGGCCGGGAACCTAAGCCTAGATCCCGGCACCCGGACCTTCGTCGTGCAGCAGGTCGTGCGCGACGAGGTCGCGGCTTCGGCCGACGGCTATATCCTTCCGCCAAACGCCGATCCCACGAAGATTCAGGACGACGACATGTTCGCCGCCCCTGCCGTCCACGCGCATCCGATCTCGTTCAAGAGAGTTTAAGTATGGACATAGCACTGAACGATTGTAAATTGTGGCACCCCAAGAGAGAAGTAGGCAGATGACCCGACAGGACCTTGCGCTCGCATCGATTCGGCAGGGGGAGCTCTCCCCTTCCGAAGGGTGGGCGCTTGTCTCGCCCCTCATTGATACCCTCGATTGCAAGGTCGCAGAACGCCTCTGCGACGCCCTCCGAATCTGGACTTGGAAGGCTCTGGACCGCCGGCGTCGGGATGACGCCCTGCGCGGATGGATCGATGTTCTGAACAGAGTTGAAGCTTTCCTGTCTGAACGCTTCGCCAGATTAAGCGCGAAGATCGAGGCTCTGACCGACCTGCTGCACGAATCGCTGGCAGTCGGCACGACCTTGGACGCGGATACGCTCTTGGGCCGCAGGCATGTCGAGCCCATCCTTCGCCTACTCGCCTCCTGCTCCGGCAAATGGACGGACCGATCCGTTCTCATGGACGAGATTGGCCTGAGGCCCGCAAACACGACCCGCCTCATGTCCGCGCTAGTCGACGCGGGATGGGCGGAGCAGCGCGTAAACGGCCGGGAAGCCTCCTATCGGGCTTCAGTGCAGGGGCTGGAGCGAGCCCGCTGGTTAGCCGAGAGTCCGGATGTTGATGCCGCTCTGGCTCAAGACGAGCCGGTGCAGACCCGCGAGCAGATCGCGGAAACGGTCCGAACCATTATTAATCGGCGCATGTTCGTCAGCGCTCCGGCGCTCAACGAGCAGCCCGAGCCTCGTTCGACAGCTGGGCAGGAGTTTGAAGAGGAGATAACTTATGTGGACTGGTCTGCCGAGCTGGACCACTCGTCCGACTTCGATTGGTCATCGGATCGCGAGTATCGCTACGCGTCCTCTATAACGTCGCCCGAGCACGTTCGCTCTCTGGCGCGCGCCGCATGAGCAGGGTGCCGCGAACTCGCGCAGTCGCGACACAGCCGGTTGCGGAGCAGACTGCGCCGCCAAGGCGGTCTCTCAGTCGCATCCCCCCGCCGCCCGCCCTTGCCCCCGTCTCGGTAAATGGGACCTTCGTGGACGGTACGAAGCTTGTCACGAAGACGGCTGCGTCGCTGCACCTCACCACGGGGCGACTAAGCACCGGAGATGATGCGGAGACGCGGAAAGTGCTTGTCGCATTTGCCGAGATGCGCCTTGGTGGGTCGCCGGTGGGCAGGGACCTACCTAACGACGAGGAGGAGGAAGAGACGGAGACCCTTTATGCCACGAGCATGCCACTAGAGAATTTTGCCTTCGTCCTGCTTGATCTCGCGAGAGACCTAAACCGCATGTGCGGCGAAGTTACCGCTCTCAACGCAGCTAATCTGACGGTGGATCCCGCTCGGATGGCTGGCGTCCGCTACTTCGTGGCTCATCTGGAGCGACAGGCCCGTGCTTGCCGTGTCAAGTTGGACGAAGTCTACGGAGTTCCAGATCTTTCTGCGACTGATTAAGAGAGACGATTGACCTAACCGTCCGCCGCAGCAAGACGAGAGTGTCGGAGTTGGCGCTGAAGTGTTGGCATATGTACTAACTCATTTCAAGCCGTTCAGCGGCGCTATACCGCTTCCCGGAAGCAGACACCCATTCACGTTGCTTACTATGGCACTGAGTGTACTAGGCGACCGCCTCGAGCATGTCGGTCGTGTCGAAGTTCAGGAGAAACTGAGCATAGGAGGACGCGAATAGATCAGAGATGTAGTCCGCCAGATCGACGTCGGCACCCGTCGGATCGCCGCTCTTTCGTAGGTCATAACTCCGGGATTTGGTGATCGCGAAGAGAAAGAGGGCGTGGAAGTACACGGCGCTAATGAAGCGCCGCTCGGCGATCTCCACCGCCTCAGACGACCTCGCGCCAGAGTTGAAGTCCTTGAGCACCTTGCTGTCGACATTGACGTAGATGCGGGACAGCTTATCGTCCTCGACATAGGGATGGACCACGGTCTCGTAGCTCATCTCGATGCCGCCCTCGGCGATCTCCTCCCATGACTTCATTCCCTCGCCGCCATCCCGCGAGCAGAGGACGAGCTCGGGAATGCCGAGCGGAGGCTCGACGTCGGGAGCCTTGCGCGGAGGCTCACGCTCGGGGTCCGTGATCCGCACCAGGACCGTCTCAACGAGATCGCCCTTGGGGCTGCTCAGGGTGGCACGGAACTCCACGCAGTCCCCGACCTTCATCTCGGCCGTCGCGCGCAGCCCGACCTTGATGGTGCCGTCGGTCGGACTGGTCCTGACGATATCCAGTAGGTCGCCTTCGCCGGACGGCTCAGGCGAACCACGGCCACCGCCCCCGCCTGCGGCTGGCCGCATGACCGCGAGCGCCATGTCCCCGGGATCGTCCGTGCGGTCGAAGAAGTCGTTCTCGACATCGGTCGCGAAGGAAATGGTCCGCGTACCTCTGGCCGGCAGCTTGTACAGCTTCAATCCACCTTCGCTGCCGTCGCCACCCCTTGCGCGGAATGCCGACGGGTAACGCATCGGGTTAAAGGGTGGTGCGTCCCTGGGCTCCTTCCGGGGCCGGGCTGGCTCCTCGCGCTCCTTGTGCGCCGACGTGCCCGGCCTCTGGTCCGTCAGGTCGAACGTCTGCCGGAGGATCCTGCTGAGCGCATCGTTCATCGGCATGTTGCGCGTCAGGTCGCGCAGCATCTGCCCGGCATCACCGGTATCGACGTTCAGGCTCGACTTGCGACGCTTCGTGATCTCCTTCAGCTCGCTGGCGAGCAGCATGTCGCGCAGATGCTTCCTGACCTCGTCGGCCTTGTCACCAGCCTTCAGCCGGTCCCGTGACGCCATGAAGAGCTCGTTGCGAACCGACATGTGGAGGTTCGAGCAGTCGACGTGGATCAGCAGGTAGTCCTTGAGCAACGGCATCTTCAACGCGCGGCTGACGAATTCCGACGTGTATGATCCGTGCACCTGCCCGTTCAGCGAGAAGAGAACCGTCATGTTGTTCTTGAAGTACTCGCGCTGGACGTACTGCTTGGTCTCCTTGACCCCCTGGCCGCGCGAGCGCGCCTTGAAGACGTAGACGGTCATCCTGAGCTCGCCGAGCGCTGTCGTGCGCGAAACCTCCGAGAACTTGGTCTCAAGGGTTTGAGTGTCAGCCTCGAGCCGCCTTTTCAGCCCGTAGACGGGCGTCACCGGCGCCCGGTTCTCGGCGTAGCGCTCGTTGCTGTCTACGGTCAGGAAGGGCAGCGCGGGCTCGAAAAGATACTCGTTCAGGCTGAGGTTCAGATCGCGCGAGATGATCGACCGGGCGCCCTCGGGCAGCCGGTAGGAGTACATCTTCAGCAATGAGCCGGTCCGGTAGAGGCGACCTTCGAGCCCGACGTCGAGCTCCTCTATGCCATCGACGGATGCAACCCTGCCATCGAACACCAGGTACTCGTACCAGGTGTTCTTCCGCCCCGCCGCCTCCGCGCGCTCCGGCGGGTGCCGCCGCAGAAGGGTGAAGCCGAGCGGCTGCGTCCCGTCATAGCGCTTGCTGGCGACGAGCTGGAAACGCCGATCGCCACAGAAGGCGATCGCCCCGGCTCCGCCCATGTTGTACTTGCCCTGCACGAAGTGGACATCGTTCTTGTTGCCCCGCAGGAGCGAGAGGAAGGTGCCGCCGAAGTCCTTCGGAGCCTGGCCCACGCCGTCGTCGTAGACGAGCAGTGAGGTGTCGCGGCGCGGGCCGCTGGCGACGATCTGAAGCTCGCGCGCCTGACGTCGCCGGGCGTCGCCCAGATCCCAATTGCGATGGTCGGGAAAGTAGCGGTCCAGCGCCTCCCTGACGCTGCGCGGGGCCTCTGGCGACCGGATCCCGATCCCTTCGAGCAGAACCTTCTTCTCGAGAATCGCGTCTATGCCGTTGGTGATCTTCTCGACCAGCGCCGGGACGGGATGCGCCTGCTGGTTCTCGACGACGCCGTAGAACGCCTCGTTGTCGCCGTAGGGCGTCCACTTCGTGGGATCGCCGTCGAGCCCCTCGGCATCCAGGATCGCCTGCACCTCGTTCTCGGTGCCCGCGGCCAGCAATCGTTCGAAAAGCCTGCGCACTTACCGCGATCCCCCCCACATGTGCCGGATCGGTTATCGCGGTCGTGGCCCAGGTGGTCAAACCCCGACCGCAGCCGATCCCGTCCGGTGCTCAGGCGGCGCCAGCGTGCCTCACGCGACACCTTCGTTGCGAGAACAGCTTCAGCAGGTCGCGGATGGGAGCGTACGCAAACTCGCCGCCGAGCGACCAGCCCTCGCGATCGAAGGCGTCCAGCACGCCGCGCTCGAACGCGTGCGCCTCGTCAGCGGAGCCGAACGCGCGGAGCGCCAGCGGAACGTACGCGACCGCCGCCCGTGGTGGGAGGCCGGCGGAGAGTTCCGCCACGCGACGCTCGAGATCGGAGGTGCGTCCAGCCTTGACCGTGGCGAAGCCCTCTTGATGGCTCATGCCCGGCGCGAGCAGCGCGATCGGTCCATCGATCAGGAGGAGGTACACGCCGGTTTCCCCGTCCTCGGCTACGCTCACGCGCTCGCCGAAGGACGGTCCCGGTCCACGCGAGCTAAGCAAAACCGCCCGTTCAGGCCGGGCGAAGGCCCGCCGCACACGGGCGACCTCGGCAGCCAGGGCGCTCGCGTCCCCGCCGAACTCCCGCCAGACCAAACCGTCGACCGCTCCGCCAGGCTTGAGGCCAGCGTCCCTGCCTTGCGGGGCGTCGGGATCGTGGCGTCCGAAGTTCCTGAGGCGCATGGCGATCCCGGAGGGATTGCGCAGCGTCGGTGGGACCGCTTGGCCGACTCGACGGGCTGCACCCCGGAGCAGCGTGGAAAGCGCCTGGACTTCAGGGTGCCCGCGCCCTGCACGGGGCGCACTAAGATAGAGCTGCATGAGCAGGACCGTCTCATCACGCGACCAGTCGGGATTGCGGCCCACCATCAGTTCTCCCAACCGACTGCACCCGATCAGAACATCACCGACCGCAGCTTCGAGGCCGGCCGATCACCGCTGCCGGCGATTACAAGGGATGACCTGCGAATCGGCGTCGTGTAGCATATCGCGCGACACGCCGGGCGGGGACCAATTGACCATTTATGTCGACAACATGGCTGCGACGCCAATAGATCCTCGCGTTGCGGAGCGGCACCGCGTGGAGATGCTCGGGCACGTCGGTAACGCCCACAGCACCGAGCACGCCGCGGGGATGAAGGCGCAGCAAGCTATCGACTTGGCGGCGGAGTCGGTCCTCGCGGCCATTGGCAGTCCAGCCGGGCACGTCACGTTCACGCCGGGAGCGTCGGCCGCACTCTGGCTCGCGGTCGAGGACGCGATCGCGCGCGTCGTCGGCAGGCCCGCCGTCATCGCGGCGACCGCCGTCGAGCATCCCGCGCTGCTGTCGGCGATCGGCCGCGCGCAGGCGGAGGGTAGGGCACGACTGGTGACGATCCCAGTCGACGGGACGGCCGCACCCCGCCTTGACGCGATCGAGGACGTGCTCGCCCGAGGCGCCGACCTGGTCTGCACGATGGCGGCCAACAACGAGGTGGGCACCATCACCGATATGTGCCAAGTGGCACACCTGATCGCGGCAGCGAACTCCCGCCACCTTGTAGACGCGAGCCAGGCGGCGGGCCGGATCGACCTGACTGACGCGGTCGGCGCCGACCTGGTTGTGGTGAGCGGCGCCAAGGTGTACGGCCCCCGGCGTTCCGGCGGGCTGATCGGCAAGCTGACCGGCCATGCGAACCGGCTCGCTCATGACATCTTCGGCAGCCCCGACGCGGCGGCGGCCGTCGCTCTCGGCTTCGCGCTCTCGTTGCGCTCGTCCGAGCGCGATGACGAGTCCCGGATCGCCAAGATGCGCGACATGCTGGAACGACGCCTAGTCGATGTGGTACCTGGCCTAATCGTGAACGGCGACCGGGATCGTCGGCTGGCCGGGTGCCTCCACGTCTCCACGCCACACCTGCCGGGCGAGGCTGCGGTCGCGCGGCTCTGGGGACGTCTCGCCGTCAGTACTGGCGCCGCCTGCCAGTCGGGAGTTCCGGGCCCGTCCCACGTCCTGACCGCAATGGGGCTTCCCGCATGGGCCAGCGAGGGAGCTGTCCGGATCGGCATCGGGCGCTTCAACACCGAGCACGAGATGCAGCAGGCGACCGAGCTCCTGTGCGCAGCGCTAAACCCGGCCCAACCCGCACGGAGGGTCGCATGAACGCTGTCGCCATCCGTCCACGCTTCAGTGGACACGAGACCTTCGCCTGCAGGTTCGCCTGGCTGCCGAAAGCGGTCCGCCTGATCGGTACTGCCCCAAACGCACTCCAGGACGACGAGCGGTCGATCCTCGAGCTAGGACTGGGCAAGAACATGGTCCGGTCCCTCCGCTTCTGGCTGGAGGCCTTCGGCGTGGCGAGCGGCCGGGGTGGCACCTGGGCCCTGCTGCCCTTCGGCGAGGCGGTGTTCGGGGCGGAGGGCCTAGACCCATACCTGGAGCGCGTCGAGACGCAGTGGCTCCTCCACTGGCAGATCAGCACGACCATCGAGAACCCTCTCTTCGCGTGGCGCCACATCCTCTACCGGCGCATGCGTTTGGACTTCACGCGATCGGAGCTGCTGAACGAGATGCGGGTCGAGGGTCAGCGTCTCGGGTACGACCACTCGGACGTCACCCTCCTACAGCACGCGGACGTGTTCCTCCACAGCTACCTGGGGTCGCTCAGCTCAACCTCGCCTGAGGACGCGCTCGATGGACCGCTCGTCGACCTGGGAGTCGTGCGCCGGCTGGGCCGGCGCCGGGGTGGCGTGGACAGGATCGAGCCCGTCTTCTCGCTTGCCAGGATTCCCATCGAGGAGGTCGGGCCAGCGGTGGTGGACTACGCCGTCGCCAGCTTCTGGTCGGCCCGGCGCCCGGGTGAGTCCATTGTGACCTTCCGCGACCTGGCGCACGCGGAGGGCTCGCCCGGGTCGACACTACGGATCGCCCCGGAGGATCTGCGCGACCACCTGGACCGCAGCAGCGCGTACTGGACCTACAGGCCGTCGGGCGACGCCGGCAGCGTCACCGCAACCGGGCCGCTGCAGCCCTCCGCGCTGCTCCGGGAGGTCTACGCATGACCGCGAGCCCGCTGATCGCCGACATGCTCGGCCGCCCGGGGATGTTCTACCGGTCCGTCGCGCTCGAGCGCGACGTGTCGGACCCGTCCGCCGGCCAGTCTTACGTCACCACGCCCTGGCTGGAGCGCGGAGCGCGCGAGATCATCAACGGGATCTCGGCGGGGGGGACCAGACGCGCCTGGCGGATCATCGGTGACTTCGGCGTCGGTAAGTCGGCACTCGCGCTGGCGCTCGTGCAAGCCCTCGACCCGCGGGTCAGCGATCCCGCCATGCCGATGCGACGCCTGGCCGAGGCTGTGGCGGACGTCCCCCGCATGTTCCCGCTCATCGTGACAGGATCCAGGAAGGGCCTGCGGGAGGGCCTCGCGGCCGCCATCGCCGGAGCAGTGGAAGCGGACGGTCTGCTCGACGATCAACAGAGAGCGCGCGTGCTAGCGGCCGAAGAGCCCTTCGACGCCGTGATCGCGCTTCGCGACGCGGTGCGGGAGACGGCCAGGTTCGACGGCCTCCTGTTGGTCGTCGACGAGATGGGGAAGTTCCTCGAGCCTGCGGCGGAGGGCGCCGACGCTGACGTCTACCGCCTCCAGGGGCTCGCCGAGGCCGCGGCGCGCTCGGGCGACAGTCCGCTTGCAGTCATCCTCATCCTCCACAAGGGGTTCCAGTCCTACGGCGAGGACTGGCGCGCCGCGCGGAGGAGCGAGTGGGAGAAGGTCGCCGAGCGGTTCGAGGAGATGATCTTCGACCACCCGCTCTCGCACACCGCCGCGCTGCTGTCGGCCGCCCTCGGAGACGAGGAGGGCACGCTGCCGGCGAAGGTTCGCAAGTCCTACGAGGAGACCGTCAGGCGCGTACGGGCGCTCGGATGGCTGGGTCCTCGCAACGGCGCCGGCGCGGCCGGGTGCTGGCCGGTCCATCCCGCCGCCGTTCCGGTGCTCGCGCGCTTCTTCGCCGCGTTCGGCCAAAACGAGCGGTCGCTGTTCGGGTTCGCCGCGAGCGAGGAGCCGGGTGCCCTGAGATCCTTCGCGAGCGGAACCCCGATTAGCGGTGACCTCTACTGCATCCACGACTTCTTCGACTACGTATCGACCTCCTTCGGCCACCGCCTGACCTCACGCGCCGGGGCCGGGGAGTGGGAGCGCATCGGAGCGGTGCTCGAGCGCGCGGCCGACGCGGACGAGATCGAGACGGCCGCGCTCAAGACGATCGGCATCCTCAACCTCATAGACGCGCCCGACCTGCCCGCGACGACCGAGAGCGTGCGCGAGGCGCTGGCACCCGCGTTTGCGCCGGCGGAGGCGGACGCCGCCGTCGCACGGCTGCTCACGGGCGGACTCCTGTTCCGCAGACCGGGCCGCGCCGAGCTGAGGCTCTGGACCAGCCGGCGCGTCGACCTGTCGGCCATATGGGAGGAGGCGGAACGCGAGGTCGAGGCCGCGCCCATCCTGGGCGATCTCCCACGGCATCTCGCCACGCTACCGATCCGGGGCCACCTCCTCGCCCGGCGGCACTCGGTCAGATCGGGCACGAACCGCCGCTTCGCCGTCCGATGCACGCACGTGTCGGCGCTCGGCGGCTATGCGGGCCACGGCGATGCGGACGGCGGGATCGTCGCCGTGCTGTGCGCCGGAGCCGAGGACATGCGCATGGCGCGGGCCTGGTGCGCGGAGATCACGCAGGAGCACCCGACCAGGCTGGCGGTTCCGGTGCGGCCAATGCGCGAGCTCGGGGCGGCGATAGTCGACCTGCTTCGCCATCGCTGGGTGGTGGCCAACGCCGCGACCCTGCAGGAAGACGCCTTCGCGGCAGCCGAGATCGAGCGGACGATCGCAGACCTCGAGGGCGCGCTGACCGCGAAGCTGGAGACCGCCCTGGGCCTGAAAGGACATGCGCCGCTCGAGGCGGTAGACCTGTACTGGAAGGGTTCCTTCCGCAGTCTGGCGAAGCCGATGCACGCCGCCGTATCCGACCTCTGCGACCGGGTGTACGACGAGGCGCCGAGGGTCGAGAACGAGCTGGTCAACCGGCATGCGCTCACCACGGCGGGGGCCGGCGCGCGGCAGCGGCTCATCGACGCGATGTTCGCACACGCGCACGATCCAGAACTCGGCTTCAAGGCGGGCAAGAACCCGCCTGAGCGAGCACTGTACCTCTCCCTACTTCGTCGGGGCCGGGTACACCGCCAGACCGATGGCGCGTGGACCCTTGCGCCGCCCGAGGAAGACGACGACCCCCTCCGGCTGAAGCCCGCCCTGGACGCCATTGCCAGCCGCCTCTCGCGGGAACCCGGCCGGGTCGCGCTGACCGAAGTCTACGATGAGGTCGAGGGCAGGCCATTCGGCGTGCGGCGGGGACTCAGCCCGCTGCTCCTGGCGATCACCCTGATTGCCGCGGGACACCGGGTCGCGCTCTTCGAGCGCGGGACGTACTGCACGCGGATAGACGGTGCCGCCTTCATGCGCATGCTGAAGTCGCCCGGGCACTTCGCGCTGCAATGGGTCTCGCTCGAGGGTGTTCGCGCCGACGTCTTCAGGCGCCTGGCGCGGCTGTTCGACCGGCCGGATACGGAAAGCGGCATCAGAGGGGTCGTGGATCCGCTCATCCGTTTCGGCGTCGGCCTGCCGTTCCACGTGCAGCGCTCGGCCGCACTCAGTCCCGAGGCGAAGGCGGTCAGGCAGGCGTTGGCGCAAGCCAGAAGCCCGATCGATCTCGTGTTCGCGGACCTGCCGGCCGCCTGCGGTGAGGAGCCGTTCGGCCTTGGCGGGCCGAACCACGGAGAGCGGGCGGGCCGCTTCGTCGAACGTCTCGACGCAGCCGTCGCGGAGCTGCGGGGCTGCTACCCGCTGCTTCTGCAGTCGATGAGGTCGGAACTGCTGGACAGGCTCGGAGCGCCCGACCGCGCCAGCGCGAGGGAGCGCGCAGCAGCCATCTCCTTCCGCGTCCGCGAGCAGATCCTCAGGACGTTCGCGCTACGCATCGCAGACGGCGTCCTCGCCGACGACGGCTGGATCGAGGCCGTCGGCGGAGCCATTATCGGAAAGCCGCCGGAGCGCTGGCTCGACGCCGACGTCGAGCTCTGGAGATCCCGGCTTGCGGACCTAGCCGCGCAGTTCCAGCGCGTGGAGGCCGTCTCGTTCGGCGAGGTGGAGGTCGGACGCAATGCCGTGCGCGTGTCTCTCACGCGCGTCGACGGCGAGGAGCGCTCCGTGATCGTGGACCTGGCGGAGCTCACCCAGGACCAGGTCGACGCCCTCGGCGCCATAGGCCGGATGGCCGAGGAGGCGAACCTCAGCCTGGACAAGGTGGCGGCCCTGCTCTCCATCGAGAGCATGGACCGCGACGGAGCCGAACAGGCCTCGGAGACGACCAAAGCGGAGGTGAAGAGCAAGTGACCCGCCACATCCTCAGCCTCTCTGGCGGGAAGGACAGCGCCGCCCTGGCCGTCTACCTTCGCGACCGCGTGCCCGACATGGAGTACATCTTCCACGACACCGGCAAGGAACTGCCCGAGACCTACGACTACATGGCGAGGCTCGAGAGCATCCTCGGCCGGCCCGTCGCGCGCACGACGCCCGACGACACCTTCGAGCACTGGCTCGCCGTCTACGGCGACATGCTGCCCTCGAACCACCGTCGCTGGTGCACGAAGATGCTCAAGCTGAAGCCCTTCGAGGCCTACATAGGCGACGATCCGACGATCAACTACGTCGGGCTCCGCGCGGACGAGAAGCGCACTGGCTACATCAGCACCAAGCCCAACATCACCGCCGTCTACCCGTTCCAGGAGGACGGCCTGGTGCGTGCGGACGTGATCCGCATTTTGGAGGACAGCGGTCTCGGCCTACCACCCTACATGGCGTGGGGCCGCTCGCGCTCGGGATGCTACTTCTGCTTCTACCAGCAGAAGATCGAATGGGTGCGGCTGAAGCGGCAGCATCCCGACCTGTACGAACGAGCAAAGGGCTACGAGGAGAGGAGCGCGCTAGTGAGCGAGGGTTTCACCTGGTGTAGCAAGGAGTCGCTCGCGGAACTCGAGCAGCCCGAACGCATGGCCGAAATCGAGCGCAACTGGGAGCTTTCCAACACCCGCCGCGCCGCACGCCGGGAGAACCTCCCACTCGCCGCCGTCCTGGCGGGTGCCGAGGTGGAGGAGGAGGAGCCCGAGGGCTGTCTCATCTGCTCAATCTGAGGCTACCCCCGGAGCACGACCGTGCGGCCGCCGGCCTCGATGACGACGTCCACGACCTGCCACTCCGCCGGGAGACCGGCCGCCACGACCAGATGCTCGATGTCCGGCAGCGCGTCCGCGCCATGCCTTTCGATGAGCGCGTCCACCTCGCCAGCGGCGTCGTCCGGTAATTTGAGCGTGGACACGGAGAAGCGCTCCGTGATCTCGTCGGATGGCGAGCAGTACGAGTCCAGCGTCGCGTAGTAGTAGTAGTAGTAGTAGACGGCGGCGGCGGGATCAGCACCCGTGCCGATCCCCAGCATCTCGTCCTCGCCGATCGACACCAGGTATGTCGAGCTCATCATTCCGCCCTCTCTAGCGACCATCCTTCGGCATCCTCGCTTGAGATGCCCGAAGCCGGACCGGTCAGACTACGCATACAGGTTAATCGAGAGCCAGACACCTGCCGGCATTCCCTCGCCCGCGCCCATCGGCGCCTCGCGGTCGAGCACGGCTATGTTCCCGACCTGCGCCTTCCCGCCCCTGAGCGGCAGGGTCTGAAGCCTCTCGCGCTTCTGCCAGTCCGAAAGCAGGTCCTTGGCCTGGTCCCACTGCGCCTGATCCAGATTGGCTCCATCCACCTCGTTCAGCCGCTTCGCGATGTCACCCAGAAGGGTGTCCTGCAGGACCGCCTCCGGCTTCTCATCCCCAATCACGCACGCCAGGTCGCCAGCCTTGATCGGACCGAGCAGACGCTCCTTCACCGTGCCGCGGGAGATCATCACCTCGATGTTGGGATAGCGGTAGGACGGAGGCGTCTCGGGTAGCCCGACGCGGGTCAGATGCGTCGCGAACCGCTGCTGCAGGGCCAGTGCCTGCATGGGGCGGAGCCGCGCGACCTTCTCGAAGGTCATCCGTCGCATCCACTCGATGAACTCGCCGACCTGCACCGTCGAGAGGTCAGACGCGTCCCAGTCGATGATCAGGTTCTCGCCATCGTGCAGGAAGAGATCGGTCCTGATGATCGGACGATTGCCGCCAGCCCGGTCCGCCTTCGCGCTGCTCCGCTTCGTGACGATCCCGTTCAGAAGGAGGACCGTCTGCGTCTTGCCATGCTCGAGATCACAAGCCTGGGAGATCACGACGCATGCCGACTTGACCCGCTTCGCCCGGGTGCCCGTCTCGCGCAGGTAGACGTCGCCCAGCTCCACGTCCAACTTCCCAGGAATGGGGGCCGGAGGGTCGGGCAGGGCCTGGAAGGCCGCGGCGTCCGCCATCTTCACCACGGTCTCGCTGGGGGTGAAGGGAGCGGGTGGCCGTCCCTGGAACGAGAGCGCGTTCATCGCCGTGGTCGCGGCGCGCAGGGCCGGCCGGTCCTCCACTAGGCGCCTCAGATAGCCATCGAACAATCCGCTCACATGTTCCCCGAACTTCCCGGTCCCGTCGGCGCCGAGCTTGGTGCGGATCTGGAAGTAGTCCTGGAGGTCCAGCTCGCCGACACCCTTGCGGAAGTCGACGATCGCCTCGTTGAGTGCACCTGACCACGCCTTGACGAACGCTCCGATCGTCCTCGTCTGCGGAAGGAACCTGACCATGGTGGCGAGCGAGGAGACGAACTGGAGGTTGTCGTTCTCGAACTCCTCCTTCTTGGCGAACTTGAACTGCGAGCCGAGCAGCTGCGCCCGCTCGCGGAACTTGCCGGCCTCCTTCTCCTTCTTGAGTTCGGAGGACATCAGTACGACGAGGGGCATCTCGTGTGGTCCGTAGTGCGAGACAATCTCCTCGATCCGCTCACGGGAGCGCTCGATCGACGGGGCGCCCTTCGAGCCCAGGTAGTAGTCCATGAAGATGAGGGGAAAGCGGAGTGCACCGGCGCCGGGACCGGCGCTTCCCACCGTCGTGGCCGTGACGCCCAGCTGACCGAGCACGGCGACCAGATCGTCGATCGGCTTCAGCCGTCCGGCCCGGTCGTCGGCCACCCTGCCGAACAGCGCGTTCCCCAGCCGCTGCAGCGGACCGGCTTCGCCCACACGGGCATCCCTGAGGGTGGTGGCGAGCGCCTCGTCCGCCACGACCTTGGCCCGCAGGTCCTCCGGATCGACCGGCGCCTCGCCTCCTGCGGCCTCAAAGGCGGCTGGGACGTCGTCCTCGCTCTCGAAAAGGGCGAACGTGCGTTCGAGATCCTCGGCCTCGTAGGGCTCGAAGTCGTCGAAGACGTCGTCGACGATCAGCGCGACGGTGACGCCGCTCTCGGCGAAGATCGTCCGAGCCTGTGCAATGTCCATCAGTTCAGTCCGTCAATGTCGAGAACGAATGTGTTCAGCCTTCCGCCGCGCGGAGAGTCCAGGAGGTAGAGTTCTGAGGCGTGATACCGCGCGATCTCCTTGGAGATGTAGAGCCCCAGACCCTTCCCCTCACCAGGCGGCTTGGACGAGATGAACGGCTTGAACACCTCCTCCGCTCGCGCGACCGGTATGCCCGGGCCGTTGTCGGAGAAGCGGAGCTGGTGGTCCGCCGCATCGATCTCGACGGTGATCAGCGGATCGAAGCTGGGATCGGCCCGTGCCTTCTGCTTCAGCCAGAAGACCGAGTTGTCGATGAGATTTTCCAGCACCTGGACGATCATGCCGCGGACCGCCCGGATGTTGAACGAGCCCTGGGACTGCGGCCCTGCATCGAGCCTGCAGACGATCCTGTGACGGTCGAACTGGTTCTGATGAGAGGAGAGCACCTCGGTCACGAGCTCGCGGAGGTCGAACACCTCCCGCCGGTTGCGCCCGGACGGACTGAGCGGGTCGAGCATGTCCAGACGCTTGCGGATCACGATCATCTGGCTCTCGACCGTGTCGAACGTCGAGGAGACCTGCTTGGGAAGCGTTCGGCGCTCGATCTGGCCGATGACGTCGAGCGTCCGCCTGGCGACGCGTCCGAGCTCGTGGGAGACGATCTCGACGAGCAGTCCGATGCCGGCGAGGTTCACGAGGTCACGCTGCTCGCGCTCCGCGGTCGTCAGCGCGTCCCTCGCGGTGCGCAGGCGCTCCTCGAGCTCGCCATAGGTCGCGTCGAGGAAGTCGATGTCCTCCTCCTTCCCCGCCGGCAGTAGGCCGCGGATGCTCCGCAGCGTGCGCTTGGTCCGCGCGGAGACGTTCTCCAGGAAGGCCGTAGTGTCCTTCACGTCCAAGCGAGCCTTGGAGCGCTCCTCCCGTTCAACCGAGTTGAGGAAGTTGCGGAAGGTCTCGGTCACCGCCTTCTGCAGCATAAGCACCAGGAGGGCCTTCTCCTCGTTGGTGCGCAGTCCCTCCCGGTTGGTCTGGTCGATCAGCCTCGGGTTCTCGCGCGCAGTGATGTTCACCGCTCCAATGAGCTGCTTGCGGTTGACCTTGTACCCGCTGGAGCCGAGCGCCTTGGCGTCGATGCCCAGCCAGTCGTCCAACGGGCCGCCGTAGGGGTTCACCCTGAAGCCGTCGCGGTACATGAGGAGGCCGTTCGCCCAGTGGTTGACGATGTCGCGGACCTCGGCCCGGGTGCCGACGCCGTCCAGTTGGGTGAGCTTCTGCCGATTGAACCAGTGGAAGTGCGCGGTGAAGCCGCCAAGCGATCGCATGGCGGCAAGCGACACATCCTCATTTGACGTGATCCCCAGGAGATCCGTCTCGTCCCAGTGCACTGTGATCGTGCGCCCGTAGGCGAGGTAGTCGATCGTGAAGACGAAGTGGGGACCCGCGTCGTCCACGTAGTAAACCACTTCCCCTTTTGCCTGCGCCTCGGTCAGCAGCCTCCTCTCGAACGTTGGGATCGGTATCTGCAGGTCGTTGACGCGGATGATGATGGGATACCGGGCCTTGGTGCTGAAAGGGTCGAACAGCCGATCCATCTGAGCCTCGGCGATCCGGCGGACGCGGTCGCGATCCCAGTCAGCATTGAGGCTCCTCAGCTCGATGCGGGTGCCCTGCTCGCTAGGATCGTCCTTGGCCGGCCCGACCTCTGGCGTGATCGTGACGTCCTCGAGCCTCTCGGCGGACGCATGGCTGAACAGGTTCCAGTCGATCCTCAGCAGATTCCAGTTGGTCTCTCCCGATCGGGTGGTGACCACCGTCAGATGGTTGGCCAGCCGCATCGTCGACAACCTGCCGATGCCCTTGCCGCCGACGAAGTGCCGCTGCCCGGGTGCCTCGAGCCGCGAGCGCGTGCCGATGGTGAGGAACACGTCTCGAAGATGGTCGATCGACATCCCCTCGCCTGTGTCGCCGATCTGCAGGAGATTGGCCTCGTCGTAGGCGCGGGTCAGCTCCGACGCGAGCTCAGTCAGACCGGTCGAGCCACGGACTCGCTTCGTGAAAGCCTCGCGCGCCTCCTCGGGGGCCGTCGCGTCCACCAGGCCGACGATCTCGTCCTTGAGCCGGCCAAGCAGGACCTCCTCGCCAGGCCCTCCCTCCAGTGCGTCTTCGCCGTCCTCATCCGCCGCCCGTGCGATGGCCACCTGCGCAGCCTGGATGCGAGAGAGCTGGTTCCGCAGCGAGCTGTGACGAAACACGCTCGTGACCTCGACCACGGCGCGCTTTGAACCAGCATCGTAGGCGTTCTTGATTAACTCGTATAGAGCTATGGCGTCGCTGCTGATCAGCTCCGCACCAAGCTCCAGGATGGTGCGGGCCGAGACAGTGAAGCCCTTGGACGGGGTCATCGCCACGCCCATACCCCGGTTCGCCGAAAAACTTCCCCTACTACCAAATCCAACATTCCAGTTCCTGCCCCGCCGACTACATACGGCGAACTCATCCTGCTACGCCAGTTGTCTCTAATGGGTGAAGGGAGCGTGCTGGAGACTAGCAGTTGAGGCCCATCCGTTTGGCTCAGCGCCCGACACGGTCCTGCCCCAAGCTCACGACGGGTTCAGGGGTCAGTGGATCGGTCCGACCCGCGGACGCCGCCCGAACACCAACGACAGTGAGTAGTCGCTATTGTTCACGGGTGGGACCGTGTCAGGTCCCCGAGACCGTCCGCCCGATGACGTCGCTCCGAGCCAAACGGCCCGGTCCCGCGCGTCTAAAGGGTTCTGGCCCAGAAGTAGATGTCCAACCGAAACCGATTCTTCCGGGCGCTCAGCGACGGCCACAAGGCCACGTGTTCGTCAAGCGACCGCTCGACCTCGGCCTGCAGCGACTTTGCCTCGTCCGCCGACATCATCCCGTCACCGAGCGCCATTGTGGCAAGCTCGACTGCACGGACGCATTGTCGCGCCACGTCCCAAGCCTCCTCCATCGACCAGGACCTATAGGCCTCGAAAGTATGGGTTAGCATGTGCGCCATCGTCGACACCCGCACCATCGCGGGCGGATGCGTGCTCTGCTCTCCGATCGGGTCCTCGGGGCCGGAGAGATCCATTATGGAGAACAACAGGTAGGTCGCCACAAAGAAGTAGCGCAGGCCGGCCTCGCGCCCGCCCACCAGCTCCGTCCATACGTCCGTGCCGAGCAGATAGGTGGTTGCCATCGCCGCGAAGGCGTCAGCGTCGCGCTCCACCGCGCGGCTCTCGGCCTGATTGCGCAACTCGCTCCCGCCGACCTCACTCACGTGTCCGGTCGTGAAGAGCGGAAGATGGTCGAGCGCCAGGTGCCCAATCTCGTGGGCCATGAGGAAGTAGATCGCGAGGTGGCACGGCAGCGAGGCGACCCTTATGGATCCAGGGGTGGCGATGTCCGCCGAGCGGGAGAGGATGGACGACATCGCCTCCCGCCTGGTGCGAGAGCCGAAGCGCATATCGTCCTCAGGTGGCATCCCGTCCTCTAGAAACGCCCTGAGCGACGCGTGTGTCATGAACGCCGAGACGGTCGCGTAGTATAGTTCGAAGACCGCCTCGGACACCACCACGCAGTACATGTCCGGGCTGCGGTAGTCCGAGATCATCGCATTAAAGACCTTGGCCCGCGTGACGCAGAAGTAGAACGGACGATCGATACGCAGCCCGTGCGTCAGGTTACGGGCGCAAGAATCGGCCGCCGACGCCCCCGGCCGGTGAAGCCGTTCCGATCCAGTTCCTCCGGCGGGATTATCTCCGCTGCGAGGGAGCGGTTCTTCCTGAGGATGGCGCCTTCGACGACGCCCCAGTACCTTGTCGGGAGATAGAGTTCGGTGATCGATCCAAGTTCCATAGGATGAACATAGCGCCCCCAGGCGGCATGGTCAGCCCCGACGCGCGGGCGTGACGTCCAGCGGCGGCGGCGTCAGCCCTCCGCGACCGCGTCGCCGTCCAGGTCCGAGCGCTCGAGGATGGCTTCCACCTTCTCGATCCCACCCTCCGCCCGATTACGCGTCGCTCCGTAATCCTAGACCGCGGCGCAGCGCCCTGTCTAAGTCGCCGTCACTGGCAAGCGTGCCAGCCACCACCGAGAGCGAAGAATGATCCATCTTCTGACCGAACAGGACGAAGCCGACCGGGCCTTCAGACGCTGGGCCGACGCGCTGCTCGCCGGCAGCGTTCCCATTGACCGGGGCTGGCGGGTCGAAGGCACCGGCGTCGCCTTCTCGAACTACGGCCACGGCGCCCCGGGCACGATCGACAACGAGGTCATGCTCGGGACGGACCAGGGGGTGCGCGACGGCGTGGTGAAGATCGTTCGGCCGAAGGTGTCCCAGACCGACAAGGGCAAGCTCACCGTCATCGGCAGATCGGAAGCCGGGCGGCTCATTCTCCTACGCGAGGGGTGGCTGAAGGTGAACCGCATATCGGCCGTCGTCCGGCCCAGGTTCAAGGCGCTCTCCGGCCTTGAGCCTGAACCCGTCTCGGTCGGCGGGCGGGCGTCGGACCGCGACTGGTACATCGTTGCGGATCTCGACGCCGATAGCACCGACATCGTCGCCCAGACCGTCTCCTTCGTCCACGCCTGCGCTCGCGCCCGGGCCAAGACGGGCGTCAAGGGCACGCCCGCGAAACAGGAGGATCCGCCCTACCGCCTGGGCCTCGACGAGAAGGGCCGGGTCAAGAAGGTAAAGGTGACTGGCGGCACGCGCGAGGTCGAGGACCTCCAAGGGTATGTCTGGAAAGAGCTGAAGCAGCAGCTGGGCGAAGCCTTCCAAAAGCCCGGTCGCAAGGGATATGCCGCCGACGGCATGGTGGTGGCGGCAAACCTCCTTATCGAGATCAAGACGGGCGTGTCGCCGCGCGACGTCTACGAGGCCGTGGGCCAACTCGCGCTCTATCCCTCGCTAATCGCGCTGCCCGCCGGCCTCAACCCGGTCCTCCTCGTGCCTGAGGTGCCGCCGCTGCGCCCGCAACTCGCCGCGGCTCTCGACGCGGTCGAGGTCGAGGTGCAGTTCTACTCGGTCGGGCGCGTCGGCGCCGAGCCCAGCATTACCTTCCCGGCGACGTTCCTGGCGCGCTGCCGCCAGACGGCTACATCGCTTGGGAAGCGGCGAGCGCGACCTCCTCGCGCGTCAGGGCAATCAGGGCGCACCTGATCTCCTCAATTAGCTCGGTCTTCTTGAGCAGCGCGGCGCCAGCGTACGAGGAGACCACCTAGGCTCGCGGCGATCCTCGCCAGCGGACTGTAAAATGCGCCGTGCGCGGCGCCATATCTCCGCCGCCTGAACGGACGTCCGCTTAGCCCAACAGGCGCTCGAAAGGGCCAAGCCGTTATCTCCCATTAGCAACATCAACACGGTCCACCGGACCGCATGAATGAACGTCCGGATCTAGGCGTCGACGCCGGGAAGCGGACCGGCAGCTAACCTGAAGGGTTTCGGATGCCGGCAGGCGTACGAAAGTCTTGGAGGCCCGAACCCGCGGGCCACGAGCGGTGTGCTATGGGGTTTTCGGTTTTCGGCCCGCCGGGGTGACGAGCGGCACGGCGGGTGCGGACGCGACCCTGGATGCGAACTGTCTGAGTCTAGGTGGCCATGACGGGCTCACCCGCCTGGGCAGCTCAGCTTGGCTCAAGGCAGGAACATCGCTGACGGCGATCGGCGCAGGTGACATCGGCTCCGCAGGCATGGATGCTGCGGGGTATGGTGCTGTCAGGCCGTGCCGGGTCACGACGCCTGTGTCCCGGGTAGCAGCGCGCCGCGAACGCCAGGACGAGCAGGCCGTCGTCGACCTCGGAAGCTAGGAACAGGCGAAGGTCGCGGTCGGGCGGCGCGTCCGCGTCCACCATCGCCACCAGCTCGGAGACGACCGCGAAGAGCGCCCGCGCGGTCGGCGGGGCCAGCGCGACGTCGGTCAGGCTGGTCATCACCTCGCGCGCTGCGGGCGAGGCGATCTGCTGGCGGGTCACGAAGGTCTCCAGGCCCGCCGCGCACGCGTCGGCTGGAGCCCCGTCGGCCAGGAGCTCCTCCATGGCGAGCATCGCGCGCGCCCTCCCCGCCAGGTCCTCGAGGGCGGCGGTGTCCGGCGTCGCCGCCAGCCGGTCGAGGCCGCAGGACAGCTCCTCCAGATTGCGCATACCCCTGGCACCCGCCGCGTCCGCGAGCTCGACGCGGAGCGAGTCCTCCCGCCCGTGCATCAGATCCGATCTCCTCGACTCCATCGTACAGCTCCTATGTGTGTATCCATATATGGATACAACAATGACGCGCGGATCCGGTTCCCGCCGACTTGGCCGGCGCGCGTCGGCTGATGGCCAGCTGCGCGCGGCGGATCGCCCCGTCCTGCGCTGATGACGCGACCAGGGCCAGCGGCTACTCTTGCGCCGTGAGCGAGGACGAAGCCGATTCGACGGGGCCGGAGCCGGCGGGGTCCGCCGATCCCCGCGCCGATCCCCTGCTGGTCGCGCTGGGCGCGCGGATACGCGAGGTGCGGATCTCGAAGGGGCATGGGGTCACGGAGACCGCGGCGGCGGCCAAGCTCGGAAAGGGCCACCTCTGGCGCATCGAGGCCGGCGGCCAGAACATCTCGGTCAAGATCCTCGCCAGGATCGCCGTCGCGCTCGGCGCGAAGCTGACGGATCTGGTGGCCGGAGTGGAACCGGCGCCGCCCCGGACTCGTTGCGAGGCATCCGCCCGCAAGACGAAGTAGAGCCCGACATTTCGCGCGAGCCCACGAACGCGCGGAACTAGACAGGCACCCGCGGTCGGCGATCAGCAAACCGCGCGCGCAGGGGTGTCCCAGGCCGGATTACGCGACGCAATCCAGATCATAGTCCTTAGCGTCAAGGCCCAATGCTTTGGACCGGCGCTTCACGCCATTGATCGACAGCGCCATCGCCCGCCGACGGCCTACGCTCCTCCGGTTGCGCATACCGGGCAACTTGCTAATCTGGCGAGGTCCGGAACCGCCCTTGGGAAGGACGGCGTCGGCTTGGAGAGTCAACATACCGAAGAACGCCGCAGGTTCTGCGAAGCAAAAGCCGCCGACGAGACTACCCGCCAGACAACGCGCCTTCGTCTCTCTGTTGGAAATTGGGGACGAGCGTGTCCGAAACCTTCTGCGCGGCGTGATCGCCGCCGAGGACGAGGGTGCGTTCGCGAAAACGATGGAGCATCTGCATCGCGAGTGCGGGCCGGAGGACGCGAGGGCGGTCGGTCGGGTCCTCAGGCAGGGTCTCGTGGCAAGGGAGCCAGCATCGGCGGACTTTCCCGAGTACGGTGGCGACGAAGGCAGAACGCCTTACGTCCCGAGCCGCAGGCTTGATGTCGAGCTGGCCATCCAGCGGGATCGCCTGGCCGCCGCGGATGCCAAGGCCGCGGACGCCGTCCGCCTCGTCGGCACGCTTAACGCCGCCATGCTGCGAGGGGACGACGACGATATAGAGCGCCTGTTCGCCGAACATCGGGCCAGGTTCGGCGTCTCACTCATGGTCGCGCTGAAGGCGATCAGCTTACGGAACTCGAAGAGATCCGGAGAGTATCGCCTACCCGACGACGCGCCGGTGCTGGAGCCCTTCCGAATACCGGTACGCCAGGTTACCACCGGCGCGTTCGATGGCACCAGCGGCAGTGATCGGAATTACGTGACGGGGCGGCGGTCCTTCGTTCATTTCGTTGAGCGGAACCGACTAGATCACGGCGACGCAGCCATCGTCACGGACCTGCTCACACCGTTGAAGACGTCCAGGTTCGGTCTTGCCCACCGCCTCCACGCCTACAGTCGACGCAGCATCTTGGACGTCGTCGCCTTCCTGTTCCGTGCCAGAGCAATCCTTGATTTGGACGACCGACTGGAGGACGCGGCGCTCGTCGACGAGATTATCCCCGACGAGGTGCGCTCCGCCTGGGAGACGACGTTTGTCGACGTCGGCGCGGACCAGCTGCAGGCAGTCGTCGGAACGCCGGACCAGTTCTGCGACCTCTCGCTGTTCTCGCACCTCCCCGCCTGGAGCGAATATCCCGCGCTGTTTGCGTACCGGCTGCGGGTCGAGAAGGCGGTCGGCGCGCGGCTGGACGGACTCGCGATCCTCGCTCCGAAGTCGGCGTCGCTGCTGGTGAAACCCAAGGAGACGGTAGCCGAACTGCTGACAGAGCCGGCGCTGATCGGAGTGCCGACGGACGCCAGAGTGCCCGTCGGCGGCTTCCATCGCACCATCGCGCTGGTCGCCTCCGTAGAAGCGGGTGGCCTGGCCGTGCCGAACGGAGAGCATCTTAGTAGGTTGCTCGACCGCACGATCGACGTCGCCCTGCTGCTGTCGGTCGGGGAGTTGGATGCGTTCCTGCCGCCGCGCCCGGACGATCTCCTGTACGAGTACATGCGATGCGCCCTCCTCAACGACGCTGAGGGCGGCCCCTCCCGCAATCACGCCGTGCGTCGTGCGCTTCAGCGCATCGTCGACACCAGCCACGACGGCGACATCGTGCGCTTCGTGACCGCGGTTGACAGCGCCGACGGACACGTCGCCAGGCATTTCTTCAACCTCTGCTCGGAGACCTTCCTCACGTCGCTCTACAAGCTGTACCCCGACGCGGACGGCGTGATGGAGGCGCAGACCCGCCTGCTCGAATGGTGGGGAGCCAACGAGGAGGACGGGGACGCGGTTGCCAAGGCCAGATCGCATCGACTGCTGATACGCCTGCGCAAGGTCCGCGGCTCCATCGACGAGACCCGCATCTACGTCGATCCGCTGCGCATGATTGAATGGATCCAGGAGAAGCTGGAGGACGACCTGCGATCGCTGGCACCGCTGGCGGACGAAATCCTCGCCGACGCCTCGACGGCCCTCAACCTGCGCGATCCGGTAGGGAACGCGGTCAAGCCGAGGCTACGGCTGCTCAAGCTCCTGGACCGCTGCTACGCCGAGTTCTGCAACAACAAGATACACGGGGTCGCCTCCTACATCGGCCGACGCATCCGGCACGGCGCCCTGCACGGCCACCTCTCGCTCGAGATGCAGCCGACGATCGAGAGGATCGTCGGGGAGTTCAGGACGCTCGCACCCGAATTCGCCGACTTCCTAAAGCAGTGGGCGCGCGACTTCGACGAGTCGGTCCAGGAGTTCGCGCGCTCGCGCGTCCACGTGCGGTCGAGGGAAAGGCCGCGCGGGCTCATCGTGGCGGAGATCGACGAGCCGGAGAAGGCGACCACGGCGACTGCCGTGATCAGCGCCGTCGCCGCTGCACTCCGCGACAAGCCGCAGACGACCCACTGGTTCGCGCTGATCCTGGACTATTGCTGGCTCTTCTTCGAGGTGGACCTCAAGCGGGCCCGGTCGGCGATCGAGGAGCTGCGCAGGGCGTTCGTGATCGGCGTTGACGAGCACATGACCGGGCGGCCCGATCTGGACACGCGCATCACAGAAAGCATCCGCGAGCTGAACGCGGCGCTCGGCGGCCGGTTTGAGATGGCGAGGTCCTGGCTCACACGTCCGACAAACTTCTCGCCAAGCGCAAGCGTGGGGCTGCTGATCGACGCCGTCCTCGACGAGGTGAACCAGCGCCACCCCTGCAATCCCGACGTGGACCTCAGCCGTGCTGGCGAAATCGATCTGATCGGTCGCGGCTTCCACTTCTTCTACGACGCCCTTTACATTCTCGTCGTGAACGCGGCGAAGTACGGGCGACCAGGCGGCAGGCTCTCGGTGGGCGTGGAGAGCTCGATCAGCGAGGACGAGCGGCACATCCTGCTGTCGGTCACGATCGGTTCTCAGTTTGCGTCAGGGGAGCGGGACCGTCGCATCCTGGACATAGACGCCGCAATGACCGCGGAGGTCGGAGACGCCATGAACCGCGACGGCCAGACCGGCCTGCGCAAGCTGAAGGGGCTTGTTGAGGAGTCCGACGAGATCACCCACCTTTCCGCGATGCACCGGGACGACGCCGTCGAGTTCACGATCCGTATGCGCTTTCTGCGCTCATGAGCGCCGACGACCGGGAAGCGGTCCAGACGATGAAGGTGCTCCTGGTCGAGGACGACCTGTTCAAGGAGGAGCTCCTACAGGAGGAGCTTCGATCGCTGCTTGCGGGGCCGGAGATCACGGTAGCCAAGTCCGTCCAGCAGGCCGTGGGCGAGCTCGGGCAGGGAGAATACGGGCTCATCGTGCTCGACATGTCCCTGCCGAGCCACCAAATTCGCGCCGGCGGCGCCCAGCCGCTCTCGCAACCGTCAGGGGGCGTGGAGCTGCTGCTCGAACTCGCCTACGAGGCACGGGCGGACCGTGTGATCATCGTGACGCAGTATCCCGACATCGAGGTCAACGGCGAGTTGTTCTCCCTGGCGAAGTTCCCGAAGGCAGTGGCCAAGGAGGTGAGCGTGAACCTGCTGGCTGCGATCTACTTCAACGCGACCGACGGCGCATGGCGCAGGCAGCTGCGGGCGGCGCTCTCGTGAAGCGGATCAGGGCACTCCTCGTCGAGGACGAACTGGGCAAGCGCGAACGCATCGCCACCGAGATCTCCGCGTTCTTCGCGGGGGACGTGGCTATCGAATGCAGCGAAACCTTCGCGGAGGCGACCCAGAAGCTGCTGCAGGTCAAGTACGACCTGATCGTCGTCGACCTGCTCCTCCCTCGTCGACGCGGCGACGTGCCAGTCGACGTCTCCGAGGAGATCATCGATCACCTCGTCGAGAGCGATCTCAACCGGCTCACCACGATCGTCGCCATCTCGCGCTTCGAGGACATCGTCGATCAACGGCGGACCGACTTCCAGCGGGCGGGCATCCTGCTCATCCGGTACACGGAGAATGGCGAGTGGCAGGCCTGCCTTCGCGTCTGCATGCAGAAGGTGGCGTCCCGAACGCTGTACGACTTCGTCGTCGTCTGCGCGCTGGCAATGGAGCGGACAGCCTTCGAAGGCGTGGACCGGCCGGGGTTCTCGCTTGGTGGGTTGCAGACCATCCTGGGGATGGACTGCCGCGAGATGACGCTTGGCGAGCTCCGGGGCGTGTGCGTCATCCAACCGCAGATGGGACTCGTCGACGCTGGCATCGTGGCCACCAGGGCCCTGGAGTCGTTCACCCCGCGACTGATCTGTATGTCAGGCATCTGCGCTGGCTTCGAAGGGCGGACCGGGCTCGGCACGCTGGTCGTGTCGGATTATTCGTGGGAGCACCAGGCAGGTAAGCATCGCGGCGAAACATTCGAGATCCGCGGCTACCAAGAAGGCGTTGATCCCTCCACGCGGACGACGCTGAGCCAGCTGATCGAGGAGGATCCCAATCTAGCGACGCTCGCGTCCAAGCCGCATCAGCTTGCCGTCCCGTCCGGGCCGGCAACGCTCAGCCCGTCCGTCTCCGGGTCCGCAGTGATCGCGTCCAGCCGGTACGCCGACCAGATCAAGGCGCAACACGGCAAGGTCGCTGCTATAGATATGGAGGTGTTCGGGGTCTACCGGGCGGCCACCCTGCACGGACGTCCCGTGACCTTTTTCGCCGCGAAGACGGTCGTCGACCATGCGCGCGAGGACAAGTCCGACGACATCCAAGTGGCCGGTGCCATCCTTTCGGCGAGGTTCGCCGTGAAGGCGATAGACCGACTCCTAGGGACAACCGGCCGGCACGACTGACAAGCAAAGCGCCGGGGCGACGGTCCTCTGTTCGCGTCGGCTAACGTCCACGCGCCGCGCCGGACAAAGGGCGTCGCAGCGGACCTTCAAGGCGCTGCCTCTAGCATGTGCAGTGGTCGGCAAGCGCCCGCAACTGTCAGCAATTGAACCGCAGCCACTGCGGCTCGAGATGGAACCTGGTCGCTCCGTTCCACCCCGGCTCGGCTGAACTCATCGTGCATGGGCCGAGCACGGGATCCAGCGATTCCAGTTCGACGTCCTTCCGCAGGCGCAGGCCGCGCGCCGCAGTCCCGATCGCGTCGGGTAGGATGCGCGGAACGCGATCCGCGAGAGCTGATCTTGTTCAAGCGTAACTCATGCGCGGCATGATCAAGGTGGTCGAAGTCGTTCTACAGCCGGTCCCGAGGCGCGCGCCTACTTGGCCGTCAACCGCGCCGCAGCTAGCCGTGGCGGGCCGGAACGGTGCCGAACGCCCCGCGCGGTCCACGACCGTGATGGACATGGCATTGGCGGCGGGTCGGCGATGGACACGCGCACGATCGATCGACGTGCGGCCAACCTCGCCACTCGCGGTCGAGCGATTGACGCTTCGTTGATGATGGCTGGTGGATAGTGGCCGTGACGGGTCTGAAGCAGCGTTCCCTCCAGTGGGGAGGAGAAGCAGCGAAGGAGAGATTGGCATGCGCAACGACGAGACCGGTTCGGAGATCGTCGCCAACATGGCAGGAGATCGCCCATGGTGGCGGCTGCGGGCGCAGGACATGCAGCCGTGGCTCGCGACCCTGCCGCCTTCGGCCCTTCCCAATGCCATCAGTGGAGTGGCACACGTCGGGAAGACCTGGGACGGCAAGTCGGACATCCCCGTCGGCTCCCGCACGATGTCGGGAAGGGACGCAGGCCGGCTCGTGGCGAGGCTCCGGCGAGGCATCCGCTCACTGAACCTCCCACGCGTCGCGCTGCCGGACCACACCTCCGTCCGCCAGTGCCTGTCGAAACATGGCACCGAGGTCGTCGCCGTCGAGGTCGACTTCGGCGACTTCATCGTGCCGCTCAGCCTCGCGCAGAACGACCTCGCCAACGGCGGGCCGGACCTTCCCGCCATCGTCGCGGGCATGCTTCGGCTGATCGCCGAGGTCGAGAAGCGCCGAGCCTTCATGGCCGCGCGGGAGCTCCGCCTGCGCCGGGTGGCCGAGGAGACGGCGGCGCGAATCGGGCACGGCGCCGCGCCTGTCTGGCTCCGCTGCGAACCGTTCCAACACGCCGAGCGTCCGGGCAACCTGTCGTCGGCGCGCTACCTCCTGGTCATGGCGCTGCTCAACGAGCAGCTGGTCTGGGCGCCGATGGGCGATGAGGAGATCACGACCGTCAAGCAGATCCGCGACCACCGCGGCTACCATTCCGCCAGGCAGCGGACCCGCGCGGCCGCGCTCGCCCGACTTCGCGAGACCGGATCCGCGGGCTGGATCAGCGACGTGGCGCTCGCCCTTATCGAGGAGCGGGGCCTCAACCCGGGCGAGGTGTTCCGGCAGGCGGTCGAGGCGCGCGCGCGCGACCGCAGCGCGGGAGTCCACTTCGACCGAAAAGGCCGCAAGGAGATGCTCTACCACGACGACGGTGTGCTCGCCGCCCTGTTCGCGTTCGAGGGCGGCGCCTACAAACATGGCGAGCTGTCGCTCTGGGGCGACCACCCCGAGACGCTGGTCGCCGCGGCGAGGGGACGACGGCTGTTCGCGTTCGTCGGCCACCCCGCGCTCGAGGCGACGCACGCCACGGTTCTCAGGGCGGAGAAGCGCGAGGGGGGCTCGATCTCCACCACCGACCGCGCCTCGTTCCGGTCGAGGAGGCGGAGGCGGCGCACGCAGCCGGGCGCGCGGGAGGGGTCGCGCTCCCGCTCGCGGCCTGAACCCAGGCAGATGTCCGCGCGGCCGCCCTTGCGACAGCCTCGGTGGGTGGCCGGCCCTGGACAACGGGGGCATCGACGACCTTCGCAGTCCCAAGGTCGCCGCCGTCGTCCATCAACCGCCCCCCGGATAGATGGTCGGGACGCCCTAATGGAGGTCGTTGTCACGATTTCCCGCAGCGGGATGCCGAGGCGAAGCGCGGCAGGGCGCGGTCGAGCCGCCCCCGACCGGACGCGGACCGCGAAGAGCGGAAGCCGTCCAGGTCTTCGAGTCCTCCGACTTCGTTCGGACAGCCAGGTCGAAGGCCCCGCAGCCCGCGAGCGCCCGCCACGGTCAGCGGTCGAACCGCAGCCACTGTGGCTCGAGATGGAACTTGGTCGCTCCCTCCCATCCCGGCTCGGCTGCACCAATCGTGCATGCGCCGAGCACGGGGTCCAGCGATCCCAGCCCGACGACATCCTGCAAGCGCCTACCGCGCGCCGCGACCATCGCGGTGTCGGGCAGGGTGCCCGGTGCCATGACCGAGCACTCGGCGGCGTTGCCCTCCCAGTAGTAGAGCCCCCGGGCGTTCAGCTCGAGCAGCACGTACCGGTTCTTCCGCTTGAGCCTCGTCACCACCGCACCGGTCGCCTTCCCGAGAACGCGCGGAAAATAATCGACCTCGCGCATGTGCCGCATGTGTCGGCGGATGCGGTCGGCGATCGCCTGCTCAAGGCGCGGAGGCGAGATCCCGCTCGCGTCCAGCATGCCCTTGAGGACCGAAGACATGAAGAACATCCGAACCCTCTCTGCTCCAACCGCGGCGGGAAACGCCGAAGACGCCTCCCCCACGCATTCTAGGACGACGCGTGCCGTCGACCAATCCGATCGTGATGCAGTCGGGCACGAGGCACGATCTTCCCTCGCATCTTGCCGCAGTGCCGGACCCCACGAGCGACATGGATGCACGTCCGCCTGCGGTCGCGGCTTGGGCCCGCTCAGCCATCGGTGTGGAGGCCGGTCATGCCAGGCGTGCCACCGCCAGGGTGGCGGCGAACAGGGCGAGGCAGGACCACATGTCCAGCAGGATGCGATCGGCGGCGACCGCCGTCGGCGGCCCGCGGAGGGTGCGCGGAAAGCGGGGCAGATTGAGCAGCCCCGCGAGCAGATACGTCGCGAGCAGGACCGCGACGCCGATCCGGGCGGCCGCGAGCGCGCCGGGCAGGCCGACCGCTTCCAGCACGAGCGCGCCCGCGATCGCGGGCGCGATCCTCAGCGGCAGTCTGACGAGCCTGGCCGCGGCGCGCTCCATCATGCGTCCATCCGCCGACAGGTCCGCGTTAATCACCGCACTCTTCCCCGCACGCGAACGGGACGGGACCGAACCACCACAGCGGCCGCGATAGCCAGAGGCGGATGAAGGGCGCCCGCTCGCCGTCGTCCACGTTCGAGGCGCCCCGGACGAACACGCCGGGCGGATAGCCGAACGGTAGCTCGACGACCCGGGGCAGCGGCCGGTTGCCGACTACCGCGAGAACCGTCTCCGGCCACACCCGTCCGACGACCCACACCGCGTCATGGTCCTGCGCCACCATAATCCGGAGCACCCCGGTCGCGTCGCGCAGCAGGATGGACCCATACGGCGTCTCAATACGGTTGCGTGACTCGTCAGGGGTGAGCGGGACGGGAGTGCGCCAAGCCACGAGCAGACGGTCGGCATCGGGCCTGGCCGGGTCCACCGTCGCGCCCGCGTGCCACCAGCAGCAGCGCGAGGCGGTCCAGCCCGGCGCGAGCCTACGCGCGTCCAGCTCACACATCGCCCCTGCCCACCGCGCGTCGATGGACGCTCGCGTCCGGGTCACCGGCAACCGACCTGCACAGGCGCTTCGCGGGAGGCGCGGAAGGCGGGGCCGTCGTCCCGCCCCTCGCCCAAGGCATGCGCCAGGCCACCGGATCCAGCGCGAAGCGGACCTTCACGCCCCAGAGATCCGGCTCCTCGACATGGGTGACCACGCAGCCCGAGCCGCGGATGAGCGGGTGTCCCACCAGGTCCTCCAGCGGTCGGCCCGGCAGCGACGCCATCACGGCGTCGGGCAGCTCCGTCGCGATCGTGATCGCGCCTCCGGCCCCGCAGGTGCGGATTCGATGCTCGCCGAGGAAGCAGCCCATCTCGAGCGTCGCGTCGAGGACTCTGATGCCGAACGGGATGGTCCCGACGGGGTGGCCTGGCCTGGGCCTGTCCACCACCACCGTCCCCGCGTGGGCGAAGCCGTCCAGCCAGGATCGCGCGGCGTCGGCGGGGGACGCGTGCGGAGCGCCCCCCACCCCCTTCACATAGAGCCGGTCGCTCGGCCGCCTTCCGCAGAGCCACGGCGTCCAGGTCGCGTCCGGCCTCAGCCTATGCGCGAGCAGGTCGACGTTCCAGCCCTCGATCCTGCAGAGCCTGAGGAGCAGCGGCGAGACGAACTCCACCGCGCGCCCGACATGGTCGAGGAAGATCCCGAGGCGGGCGGCCGCGAGCCGGCGTCCGAGCGCCACGAAGTCGCGCCGGAGCCGCTCGTAGCCATCATCGCCGGGGACGGACCGCACGAGCGGCACCAGACGCTCGGCCTCGAGCTGGCGCGCGTAGGTCTCGCGCAGCCAGTGGCGGGTGGGTCTCGGAACGCCGGTCACGAGCGGCCACTCCCTCAATGCGCGTCGCGCCGCGGCGGCGCGGTCAGCGCCGCGACGACGTCGTCGAGGTGGCGGCGGAGCCGGCGAATGGAGCGGTGCCGCGCGAACGCGTCGCGCAGCACCGCCATCGCGCGCGCCGGGACCTCGGGCATGGACGCGACCGGCACGGCCCAACGCCCGGCCATCGCGGCCAGCATGCTCGCCACGATTCCGTCGACGTGCTCCACCTCGGGCGCCGGCACCTCGACGACGTCGAGCCGCGAACGGAGCGGGCGAGGTAGAGCGTCGGCGTCGGCGTCGTTGGCGGTCGCGATCCAGCAGACCGCAGAAAGGTCGACGGCCGTCATCAGGCAGGTGTCGTGGTAGACGGCAGCCGTGGAAGCCTCGAGCATCGCGAGCATACCCTGCAGCGGGTCGCCGTTCCTCCTGGACCCGCCCGCCTTGTCGATCTCGTCCAGGGTCAGGACCGGGTTGGCGCAGCGGGACTGCGCCATCATTGTCGCGGGCCAACACGGCCTGGCGCTGCTCCAGCCGCGCGCGGTCGGGACCAGCGCGGCGGAATCGTGCATGCCGCCCAAGTCCAGCTGCGCCGCGGGCACGCCGGCGATCCGGCCGATCTGCCGGGCCAGGTGAGACTTCCCCACGCCCGGGTCGCCGACAAGCAGCATCGGGCGCCATTGCAGCCAAGGGCGGCCCGCCCAGGTCGCGATCTGGAGCTGGCGCTCGATCATCCCGATCGCGCCCGCCATCCATGGCAGGACGTGCCGCAGGCGATCGCAGAGGTCGATGCCGCCGTCCTCCGTCGGCCGCATGACATCGCCGCCGAGCAGCGGCAGCTCCTCGCGCAAGGCGGACCAGTCCCTGGCCACGTTCGGCCCGATGCCGTCCTCGCCGCCCGGCGCGATCGGCTCGGCGCAGGGCCTCAGCGTCGGCGTCGCGTAGATCGGCCTCGCGAGGGGTGCCCGGCGCCGCGCCGGCGCGTCCTCGATCTCGGGCAGCGGACCGTCGTGGCAAGCCATGTAGAAGTCCCGCTGGTCGTCATCTGCGATGGCGGCCGCGAACGCCTCGTCCACCGCCTCCATGCGCTTGTTCGCGCCGGCGACGACCTCTCGGGCGATCGTCTCCTCGCGGTGCGCGTGCGCCGCCGGCGCATCCTGCACGTCGTTGGTAGCGACCGGCGCCGGCGGCCAGGGCGGGGCACCGACGGGCAGCGTGATCAGCGCGTCCAGCACCACCGCCGACGCCTGGCAATCAGAGCGATTGTAGTCGACGATCTTGTCGCGCAGCTGCGAGCTCGCGGTGCGGGCGTACTCGTCGTACCACGCGATGCTCGACGCCCCGCTCGCGTCCTCCGCCGCCCAGAAGAAGCCGAGCGACTTGGCGATCGGCTTGATGCCGTAGGAGCTCAGCGACCACTCCGTCTTCGGCCTGACCACGTCGGTGTAGAGGTCGATCACGCGCGGGTCGGAGAAGAAGGCCTCTACGGCCTCGGCGGTGCAGACGTCGGGATGGCGCCTCTGCAATGCGCGATACGATGTGCGCTCGTAGCGGCTGAAATAGTAGACGCGGGCGGTCGGGTCGGACTGCAGGAACGCCCAGGTCGCCGCGAACGCCTCGCGCTCGCCGTCCTCGTCCCCACCGTCCGCGGAGAAGTGGACGAAGCGCTGCGAGCGACCGCCGTCCTCCTCGATCCGGCGCTCCCAGATCCCATGCAGGTAGACGTAGCCGCCCCTGGTCGGATCCGCCTCGATGTCCAGATGCCACTCGACGCCCGGCGTCGGGCGGTCGAGCCCCAACGGCTCGCGGGCGTAGGGCGTGGCGCCGGGCGTCAGCTGCAGGCGCGCGCGGTCCTGGAAGCGGCGGAGGCGGTCGGCACCGAGCCCGGGCACGTCGGTCCTGCCGCCCGGCCGCACGACCGACTCCACGTCGAGGTTCGCCAGCGCCGTCCTGTCGGGCGCGACCTGCTCGACGTCGCCGCGCAGCTTGCGCCCGAGCTCGGCGACGAGCGTCAGGTCGTCGTCGGCGTCCAGCTCGATGCGGCACAGCGTGCGCCAGTGGCACAGGCCGCACTTGGCCGAGGACTCCCCGCGGGTCCGCGCGACGCCGGCGTGGATCTCCCGCGCCCGCTCGACCGCGTTCGCGGTGCTCACCGCCATCGTCGCCCGCCCGCACGGGCCGTCGGCGTCGAACACGACCCGCTCGCCGTCCGCGCCGATCACGAAGGCACGGTCGCCCGTGCCGAGGCCACTCTCCTCCAGGATGCGGGCGTAGAGCCCGACCTGCACCGCGTATTCGACCTTGAGGCTGCGGCCGTTCGCCATGAAGGGCGTGCCGGCCTTGACGTCGCCCGCAACCCACTCCCCGTCCAGGCGCGAAATCAAGTCGGGGCGGCCGAGCAGGTCGCCATGGACGATCTCGCCGCCGAGGATGTGCACGGCGTCCGCGTCCCGGAGCGCATCAAGCGTGAGGCGGCGACGGTCGGCGGGGGGCTCGGCCCTGAGGTCGACCGCTCCCTCCAGCCCGGCGAGCACGCCCCGCTCGTGGCCGATCCCCTCGGCCCAGAGCAGCTCGACGAAGGAGGAGACCGGGTCGCGCAGCTCCGCGCTGGTGTGGACGTCGTGCCACGCGCGGCGCTCGCACACGACGACGTCGCGAAGCATCGTCCCGGTGACCGGCCTCGCGCCCTCAGAAGGCATGTTGAACCTCGTCGTCGCCGGCGCGCTCGGGCATCAGCACCTCCACGACCGTGCCCGCCGGCCCGGTGTCCACGGACAGCGATCCTCCGGCGCGCCCGACGAGCTCGGACACGATGCCACGGCCCCAACCCGTTCCCGACGGGGGCGCACCGGCCCTGATGCCCGGGCCGTCGTCCGCCACGACGAGGCGCACCATGCCGTCCCGCCTGTCGAGGCGAACGGTCAGGAAGCCCCGCCGTCCGTTGAGCGCATGGCGGATGGCGTTCCCCACCAGCTCGGCGGCCACCAGCAGGACGCGGCGTGCGACGTCGCCGTCGAGCCTCATCTCGGCGGCCTCGACGACGACCCTGCTCTTGGACGATCCGGGATCGGCGTCGACCAGGCCGGCGCAGAGGAGGCGCACCATCGCGCCCGCGTCCGCCTCGCGCCGCACGGGCGCGGCGAGCAGCAGGTGGACCGCGCTCGACGCCTCCAGCCGACCGATTGCCTGCTCGACGAGATCGCGCGGCGCGGCCTTGCCAGGTCTGGCCACGCTGAGCCGCATCGCCGCCAGCGCCATCGCGTAGTCGTTGCCGGTGCGGTGCGTGAACTCCCTGAGCAGGAGCCTGTCCTCGCTCTCGACACGACCGGCCAGTTCGACGGCTGCCTCGCCCATCCGCATGCTCCCTTCATCCTCGTTTCGTATCCATACATGGATACGGCACAGACGAGCAAGTCCCCATCGGGTTCCCGATGGTGGTCGTCCCGATCCGGGAGCCCCGCGCCGGACGACGCCCCGGGACGACGCCGCATAGGAAGGCGCGCGCACGGGAGAGGCTGCCCCGCCACTTCCGCGCGCAGCCGTTAGCCGGGTGGAAAGACAGCTCCTATAAGGCGAACGGAGAAGCCCATGACCGTCGAGACCGCGCCCGACCCGTACACGATGCCCGAGCCGCCCACGTCGCCGGGGCGCGCGTTCCTGGCGCGCGCCTTCGCGCACTGGTGCGCGGTCGAGCACGGCTTCTCGCCCGAGGAGGTGGCCGCCGCGCTCGACGGCAGGGCTGTGGGCATGGAGGTGCGCCGTCAGGTGGCGGAGGCGACGCGCCTGATCGGGGAGGTGTTCGCGGTCGGCGGCGTCCGGACGTGGGGACGGCCGATCGGCGGTGGACTGCCGCAGCCGCTTGACGCGGGCCTGTGGGAGCTAGACGACTTCCGGACCCGGCTCGCTACCAGCGCCGTGTCGCTCGCACGGCCCTTCGACGGGAACGCGCAGGCCGACCACTGGCTCTTCGTCGACGTCGAGGACTTCAACGCGCTGATCGAGGCGCGCTTCCCGGAGGCCTCCACCGCCCGCAGGACGGGGGCGGTCGAGCCAGATGCCCAGGCGCGAGACGCTCCACCGATGGGAGAGCGGAACGAGCGCTCGACAGGCGAGCCGTCGGCGTCGATCGCCCGACCCGAACGTCTCATCAGGCTCCCCGAGGTGATGAGAATGGTCGGAATGTCGCGCTCCACCATATACCAGCGCATCCTGAAGGGACGCTTCCCGGCCCAGTCCGACGAAAGCGACACGATCGCGTCGTGGCGGCTCAGCGAGATCGAGGACTGGATCGCGAAGCGCGGGTGAGAGGGAGTTCGACCTTGTCGAGGTGACGCTGCCGGGACGCGTCACCCCGCTAGCGGGCCACTACCGCATCGAGGCCGGGGCACTACTGGAGGGACGGTTGGCACCGTGGTGAAGGGTCACAGCGCGGGGGCGACACAGGGCAGCGAGTGGAAGGACGCGACCAAGTAGGCCTGGTCATTGCGTTTTCAGATGCTCCCGGCGGTCGCGTCGCTGCCCGCGTGGCTGGCTATAGCTGCACCTGCACCGCCCCGAGCCGTGCCCGCGACAGTCATCGAGACGAGATATCCGTCCGGGGTGGGCTGCTCTTGCCCAGCCGCCGACCGCAGCCGCACAGTTCAACCCAATGCTCGCGGAACTGCGCCGGGATGCTAAGTGGCTGGGCATGGACCGGAGCTGGAGCCGCGGCGCTCAGAGTGCTTTGAGCGCTTCGGCTGAAAAACCATTCCGACCGTACCCAAATAGTAGAGACCGTTTGAAAGGCTGGGCCCAGCCGCACGTCAACGCCGAGAAGACCGCGCGGGTGGAGTACCACTTCCAGACGAGAGGGCCGCACTGCCTCCGTGGCACGCGTTTTGGCGAGCTTCTTAGCGAAGAGCCGAACGAATAGCAGGATCGCGGACAACGGCTCTGGTTGCCCGGGTCGTAGCCTCCTAGGTTGCCTTCACGCAACGTCGGCTTGATGATTTGTGAAGCGGTGACCTTGAGTCCTCATCACACCTGGCTGGTTGCAATCACGACGTTTGAGTTCTGGAACAGCGACGACACGGGCACGAATGCCATGCCGTTATGGAGGTCGTCGATGAGCCCCGCTCCGGCGGGAGCGAATCCGGACACGGCGTCAACGAACTGAGCCGCCGCAACTTGTGCATTGTCCGTCCCCGACGGTGGAATCTGGAGCGCAAACGGCACCGCGGTTGTCGGCGAAATATCACCAAGCAGCCCGACCGCGCCACCTAGCATGCCAAGACTGTCCAACGCGTTTGGCGACGCGGTCGCGATGTCGAGCGCAATCGATGGCGCCACGTCGACCTTGTTCAACGTCTCCAGATCCGTGCCGGACTTCATCGGCTCGATGGAGTAGGGCTGACTGAACTGCGTGCCTTGTGGTTCCTGCAAGTCTAGCCGAGCCTGTGGCGGCAGCAGGGTGCCGTCGGTTCCGACCATGCTGAACCGCCCAAGCTGCGGATCCAGCAGATTGGGCAGGTCCGCGTCCACGGGGACAACGGTTGGGGAGGTGCCGCCATCGCTTGGGGCGGGCGTGACGGAGAGTGGGACGACCGGGTCTGGCGGCGCGCTTGGCCGGAACGCGAGCGCCGCGTCACCCAGCGTCCGGGTCATGCCGTTCGTGTAGGTGAACGTGGAGGTCGCGATCAGCAGGTTGCTGCCGGGCTTCACGCTCTGGGTCGTGTTGTGCCCGGCCAGGCTGAACGATTGAATACCGAGCTCGGCGAGCGTCTTCAGTTCACCCGGGTCGGTAGACCCGTTGCTGTTCGCATCGATCCAGACCCGCAGCTCGCCGAACCGCGCATCGTTCTTATCAATCACCTTGTCGCCATTGCTGTCGAGCTTGGCGAGCGCGGCGAGGCTGCTCTTCGCGGTCGGGTCCTCGGCAAGGAAGCTCAGTTCCGAGCCGTCGTTGATACGCCCGTCGTTGTTGCGGTCGATGACCAGGAACCCGTCGCGCTTGCTGATCCAGCCCTGTTCGTCCGGCGAGCCGTCGCCGTTCATGTCGAACCAGTTCTCGGCCTTGCCGCGAGCGGTCATCGACACGCCGTTGCCGTCGAGATCGAGCACGATCGCGGTCAGCATTCCGACCGTCTTGTCGCGAAAGTCGATCGTGAACGAGCCGACCAGTCCTCCTGCGCGGCTGTCGGTGTTCGCGTCCAGACCCTTTCCGGTCACGGACAGCTGGCCGTCCTTGGCGGTGATGCGGTACTTCTTGGCCTTGCGGTCGAACGTCTCGCTCACGAACTGAAGCCTGGGCAGCCCATCGCGAGGCGCGGACGTATAGGTCAGCGCGGCGTCGAGCAGGTCCATCGTCGTGCCGTTGGTGCGCGTGTAGCCGCCCTTGCCGACGATCGCGACGTCATCGCCCGTGTTCGTGCCGGAGTAAGCGGGAACGGTCAGGTTGATCGATCGCACGCCCGCGGCAGCCAGGGTCTGGACCTCACCTGTGTCGACGACGCCGTTGCCGTTCTTGTCCTGCCAGATGCGGAAGTCGGCGAACCGCTTGTCCTGCGCCGAGAGGGTTCCGTCCAGCGTGGAGTCGAACGCGCGCAACCCTTGCAGGTCCGAAGTGGCCCCAGGCATGTCGGACAAGAAGCTGAGCTCGCCCGCGCTGGTAAGCGTGCCGTCGCCATCGCGGTCGAGAAACAGGAAGCCCTCGGTCGTGCCGATCCAGCTGGTCTGATCGGCAAGCCCGTCGCCGTCCAGATCGTACCGCACGCCGCTGGTGGAGCGCTTGAGCGTCTGCACGCCCTTGCCGTCGAGATCGAGGATCACCGTCGGCGCGAGATCGATCGTCGTGCCGTCGGCCAACGTCAATCGCCGGTCCCCGCCAAGCGCATTGGCGAGCGCGTCCCCACTGATGCTCATATCCCCCATGTCCCCACTCCTTTCCCGACCCCTTAGACGAACGATGCATCCGCTGACGTGAAGTTGGCAAGAGCCACGTTCTTCAGAGTGATCGTGTCCGAGGCATCATAGGTGATCAGCAGGTCGGACCCGACCTGCTTGGTGGCTCCGAGCAGGTGCGCCCAGTCGGCGAACAGCGTCTTGTCGACCTGAAGCATGTCGTGGGACGTGCCGGTGGCGGCGAACCCGTTGATCACATCCACTCCGAACCCGGCATGGTAGACGAACGTGTCGATCCCGGTCCCGCCTGTCAGCGTATCGTTGCCAGCGCCGCCGATGACGGTATCGCCCGCGCTGCCTGCGGTGATGCTGTCGTTGCCTGCGAGGCCATCGATCTGCGCCTTCCTGGCGGTACCGGTGATCGTGTCGGCGTTGGCCGTGCCGGTGGTCTGGTGCAGGGTCACGGTGAGGTTCGCGGTCGCGGTCGACGTGCCGCCGTTGCCGTCGGAGATGGTGTAGGTGAACGAGGCGGGGCCGACCGCGGTCCCCGTCGGCGTGAACACCGCATTGCCCGAGGTCAGCGTTACGCTGCCGCCGACGGCTCCGCCGACACTTGACAGGGTGAGCGTGTCGCCCCTGTCGGGGTCGGTCGCGCCTGAAAGCAGAGTCGCCCCGGTCACGGTCAGCGCGGTCCAGCTGTCGGTCGTGTAGCCGGACTTGGCCGTGGCCGTCGGCGCGTCATTGGTGCCGGTCACGGTCACGACCACGTTCTGGTTCATCACCGCCCCGCGGTTGTCCGTGATCTGGATCGTGTAGGTCAGTGTCGCGGTCTGGTTCGCGGACAGATAGTCGAACGCGCTGTCGGGAGCCGCGAAGCTCCAGGGCAGCGAGCCGGGAGTGGTGCCCGACTGCTCGGCAAGCGCCCCCGCCGAGAGCCAGCTCAGCATGGTCGCGCTGGCGGGCAGGCCGGTGGAGGTTCCGCTTGCCGCGACCCCGGTGATGGTCGCGGTGTGGGTGTCGCCGCTCTCGTCGGTCAACTTGATCGCACCGGACGCGGTGTCGTTCGTGGTCGAGCCCAAGGTGGCCGCAAGTTCGGTGATCGCGCCGGTCGTCGTCGAGCCGGTCGCCAGAACCGCGCCGTCGTTGGTTCCCGTCACCGTGATGGTGACGGTCTGCGTCACGGCGGCGCTCTTGCTGTCGGTCACGGTCACGACGTAGCTCAACGTCGCGACCTGCCCTGCGCCCAGGTAGTCGAACGTCTTGTCCGGTGCCGAGAAGGTCCAGGTGACCGCCC
>CAXTTU010000002.1:0-5588 GCA_964247225.1 uncultured Sphingomonas sp.
GGGCAGGCGTCGCCCCCGGCCGGCTCGCGATCGCCACCTCGCCCCGCCCCGGTCGCCGCGCCGCGACCGTCACGCTCGGCTTCACAGGACTCCGCCGATGAAGAAACTCGCTCTGCTTGCCCTCGCGCTTTCTGCCCCTGCCGCCGCCGCGCCCTTTCAAGAAACCGCCACACTCGACCGCGCGGTCGCCTCGTTCACCGAGCGACCGATCGGCGCGGAGGGCGGCGCGCGGACGCCCGTCGACCCGCGGCTGAAGCTTGCCGCCTGCCCGACGGTGTCGCTCGCCTGGCGGTCGGAGGCGCATGATGCGGTGGTGGTGACCTGCTCGGGCCCGACCTGGCGCGTGTTCGTCCCCGTCGCGCGCGCCGCCCCGGTCGCCGTTGCAGCCTCTTCGCCCGCCGCTCCGGTGCCGCAAGGACCGCCCGTGATCCGCCGCGGCGACCCGGTGATGGTGGAAGCGGGCACCGACGGCTTCTCCGTCACCCGCGCGGGGACCGCGCTCGCCGATGCGGTCGCGGGCGCGCGGCTGGCGATCAAGGTCGACGACGCGAAGGGCCCGGTGCAGGCGGTCGCGGTCGAGAGTGGCCGCGCAACCTTGCCGGGCTGGTAACAATTTCCGCTAAACTTGCGCCAACGCCCGCCGTTTACAGCGGTGACGGTCGGCACAAGGGGCGCGGACATGGTGGACGGGATCAGGGCAGGGGGAGCGGGCGACACGGTCGCTCCGGTGATGCGCGCCGCGCCGACGGTCGCACCCGCTCCGGTCGCGACGCCGCGCCCGCAGGACAGCGCGCCGCAGCTTGCCGCGCTCGCCCGCTCGGTCGCTGCCGCCGCGCCGGTCGACACCGACCGGGTCCAGCGGATCAAGCAAGCGCTCGCCAACGGCACCTTCCCGATCCTGCCCGCGACGATCGCCGACCGGCTGATGGCCTTTCGCTACGAATGGATGACCGATGACAAGGCGTGACGCGCTGATCCGCTGCATCGACGCGCTCCACCTTGAGATTGGGGCGCTCAAGGCGAACGACGTAGATGCGCTGGAGCGCGCGACCGACGCCAAGCTCGATGCGATCGAGGACGTGCGGCGGCTGGGTGACGGCCCCGCCGGGCCCGAGCTGCGCGAGCTGGCGGACGAGGCGAACCGGTTGAACGAGACGTGCCGTATCTACGTCAACCTGCAAGCGGCAAATGTTCGCCGCCGCCTGCAAATGCTGACCGGCGAGGGCGGCAACGCGTATCGCCGTGGGGTCGTGGCGGCCTATGCGTAGCTGACCCCCCCCATTGGGGGGGGGGGGGCCCGCCGGGCGCAGCCCGGTGGTGGAGGGGCGTCCGCTCCAGAGCGCAGCGTTTGGGGCAACCGCCCCTCCACCACTCGGCTTTGCCGAGCGGTCCCCCTCCCCGCAGGGCGGGGAGGATCAGGCTGGCACACCTCTTGCTCTACTCCAGGCATGACGGTCAGTTCAGTTCTCCACGCCGGGACCAGCGCGGTTCAATCCGCGATCGCGACGGCGGCGCGCGCGACGGGGGTCGATTTCTCCTATCTGCTTGGTCAGGCGAAGCTCGAGTCCGGGCTGAACGCCGGCGCGCGCGCGGGCACCTCGTCGGCGAGCGGGCTGTACCAGTTCATCGAGCAGAGCTGGCTAGCGGTGGTCAAGAAGCACGGGGCCGAGCACGGGCTCGGCTGGGCCGCGAACGCGATCCAGCCGGGCGCGAACGGTCGGCTAACGGTCGGCGACGCGGGCACCCGCCAGGCGATCCTGGGCTTGCGCAACGACGCGGGCACCGCCAGCCTGATGGCCGCCTCCTATGCGTCCGACAACAAGGCCGCGCTGGAGGGTAGCCTCGGCCGCGCGGCGACCGGCACCGACCTGTATATGGCGCATTTCCTCGGGCTCGGCGGCGCGCACAAGTTCCTGTCGACCATGGCGAGCAACCCCGGCGCGAGCGCCGCCGCGCTGTTCCCCGCCGCCGCGGGTGCCAACCACAACGTCTTCTACGCGCATGACGGGTCGGCGCGCTCGCTGTCCGATATCTACCAGCATTTCGCGGGCAAGCTCGGCGCCGCCGCCGAGGGCGCGGTCGCGCCGATCGGCAACGCGGTGTCCACCGCGCTCGCCGACGGCGCCGAGGTGGTGTCCGGCGCGGGGCAGAGCGCGCATGACGCGGTCGCCTGGGCGTCGTCGACACTCGGCCAGCTCAAGACCGCCGCGGGCAGCGCCACCAACCTGCTCCGCCCCACCCCCGACACCGCGCGGCTGGCGTACATGATGCTCGCGAGCATGGGCGGCTGAGATGCTGAAGCGCCTCCACACGCGCGCCTCCGCGCTGCCGCTCGCGATCCTGCTACTGGTGCTGGTGATGGTGGTCCCCATCCCCAAGCAGCTCTTGGACCTGTTCTTCATCGCCAACATCGCGATCAGCCTCGCGGTGCTGATGGTGGCGCTGAACGCGCGAAAACCGCTCGACTTCTCCGCCTTTCCGACCGTGCTCCTGTTCGCGACGCTGTTCCGCCTTGGCCTCAACGTCGCCTCGACGCGCGTCGTGCTGGTCCACGGGCATCAGGGCGAGAGCGCGGCGGGGCATGTGATCGAGGCGTTCGGCTCGTTCCTGATCGGCGGCGACTATGTCGTCGGGCTGTTCGTGTTCGCGATCCTGGTGATCATCAACATGATCGTCGTCACCAAGGGCGCGGGGCGCGTGTCGGAGGTGAGCGCGCGCTTCACGCTCGACGCGCTGCCCGGCAAGCAGATGGCGATCGACGCGGACCTCAACGCGGGGCTGATCACGCCGGACGAGGCCAAGACGCGCCGGGTCGAGGTCGCGACCGAGGCCGATTTTTACGGCTCGATGGACGGCTCGTCCAAGTTCGTGAAGGGCGACGCGGTCGCGGGCCTTCTCATTCTCGCCGCCAACATCGTCGGCGGGCTGATCCTCGGGCCGGTCAGCCACGGGCTGACGATTGCCCAAGCCGCGCACACCTATGTCCTGCTCGCGATCGGCGACGCGCTGGTGGCGCAGCTGCCCTCACTGATGCTGTCGATCGCCGCCGCCGCGATCGTGACGCGCGTCAATTCGGCGCAGGACTTGGCGGGGCAGATCGGCACCCAGTTCGGCTCGGCGCGGACCTGGACGCCGGTCGCGGCGATCCTCGCTTTGCTCGGGCTGATGCCGGGGATGCCGCACCTCGTCATCCTCCCCGCCGCCGCGGGCGCGGGGTTCATGGCCTACCGGCTCAACAAGGCGGCCAAGCTCCCGCCCCCGCCCGCCCCCGCCGCGCCCGCGCCCGACCCGAGCAAGATCGGCTGGGACGAGGTGACGGACGGGCTGCAGGTCAATCTCGACATCGGCTATGGCCTCGTGCCCCTCGCCGACGAGCGCCGCGGCGCGCCGCTGATGGGGCGGATCACCGGGGTGCGGCGTCAGCTATCCAAGGAGCTCGGCTTCGTGGTGCCCTCGGTGCGGGTGCGCGACGACATCAACCTCGCCCCCTATACCTACCGCATCCTGGTCGGCGGCGTCGTCGTCGGCGAGGATCAGGTCAGCCCCGACGAGATGCTCGCGCTCGACACCGGCCAGGCGGTCGGCTCCCTGCGCGGCAAGACCGCGAAGGACCCCACGTTCGGGCTCGACGCGACGTGGATCGCGCCCGGCGACGCGGACGCGGCGACCGGCGCGGGGTTCCTCGTCGTCGATCCGGGCACGGTGATGGCGACGCACCTCAACCACATGCTGGGCGCGCATTCCGCCGAGCTGCTGGGGCCGGACGAAGTGCAGGCGCTGCTCGACGCGCTCAAGGAACGCTCGCCGCAGCTCGTCGCCGCGCTGTCGCTGCCGCTGACCGCGATGACGCAGGTGCTGCGCGGGCTGCTGGCGGAGAATGTGCCGTTAAAGGAGTTCCGCCGCATCGTCGCCGCGGTCGCGGTCGCCGCCACGCGGACGCAGGACCCCGACGAGATCGTCGAGGCAATCCGCCCCGAGCTGGGCGCGCTGATCATCGGTCGCTTGTGCGGGGTGCGCGAGCCGCTGCGCGTGATGACGCTGGAGGGCGGGCTCGAAGGGCTGCTCGGCCAAGCGGTACGCGCCGACCCGTCGCGCCGCCATGCGATCGAGCCCGATCTCGGCCGCCGCATCGTCGACGCGCTCCAGCGCGCCGCACAGCCGCTGGTCGCGGAGGCCAAGCCGTTCGCACTGGTCGTCCAGCCCGCGATCCGTGTCGCGGTCAGGAAGCTGGTCCGCACCTGCCTCCCCGATACACCCGTGATGAGCTTCTTCGAGGTGCCCGAGGACAAGTCGGTCGAGGTGGTCGCGGTGATTGGCGCGAACCAGGCGCTCGCGGCATGAGCGCGATGCCGGACCAGGCGGCGTTCGCGGACGCCACCCCGCTCACCTACGCGCCCCGCCCACAGGGACCGGAGGCGCTGGTGCGCCGTCACCTGCCGATGGTGCGGCGGCTGGCGTGGCACGTCCATGGCGCGATGAGCACGGCGGTCGAGGTCGAGGACCTCGTCCAGGTCGGGCTTGTCGCCTTGGTCGAGGCGGCGGGCGCGGGCGAGCCGGGCGACCCCGCTTTCGCCAGCTATCTCCACACCCGCATCCGCGGCGCGATGATCGATGAACTGCGCCGCCACGCGACCAGCACCCGCGGTGCGATGCGGCGGCGGCGGGCCCATGCGGAAGCGGTGCGCGCGATCACCGGCGAGCTGGGCCGGAGCCCAAGCGAGGCGGAAACCGCGGCTCGGCTCGGCGTCACGGTCGAGCGGCTGCGGAGCGAGTATCAAACGGCGGAGGCGGTCAGGATGGAATCGATCGACGAACTCTATGCCGACGACCAGCCCTGGTTCGCGAGCGACGAACCGAGCGCGTTCGACCAGCTTGCGGAGGCGGACCAGCGCGACGCGCTTGTCGCCGCCGTCGCCGCGCTGCCCGAGCGGGAAGCGCTGGTGATTCAGCTCTACCATGTCGAGGAGTTGAACCTCGAAGAGATTGGCGAGGTGCTCGGCGTCGGCGCGGCGCGCGTGTGCCAGATCAAGGCGGCGGCGCATGGGCGATTGCGGAAAGCGCTCGCCGCGCTGCGCTAACCAATACCCGCTGCTGCAGGAAGACTCCCTTGTTCCGTCCGTGCTGAGCTTGTCGAAGCACAGGCACATGGCACGCCGGTTGCCCGCCCTTCGACGAGCTCAGGACGAACGGAGTGGGATTGGGTGCACCGGCTCAGGAGCAAGTCCTGAACGGGCGCGCGCGTCATCCCGCCGGGCTCCGCAGGCCATCGAGGCTGAACACGCGCATCGCCGCCATCAGCCGGTCGGAGGTGAGCCCCCCGACGCGCGGCACCCAGCGCCCGAGCCAGATCAGCATCCCGAGCAACAGCTGCACCACCAGCCCGGTCTCGCACGGCGCGATCGAGCCGTCGGCGATGCCGTCGATCAGGAACTGCTCAAGCTCCCCCGTCATCCGCTCCGCCCAGCCGTCGATCGCGGCGCGCTGCTCGTCGTTCAGGTAGCTATGGTCGCCGAAATAGAGCTGCGGCCCGTGGGCGTCCGAATCGTCGAGCAGCCCGCGCATCAGCGCGTCGAGCTTGTCCGCGCCGC
>CAXTTU010000002.1:5598-40411 GCA_964247225.1 uncultured Sphingomonas sp.
CCCCTCCACCCGCTCGCGCAGCAGCCGCTCGAACCGCCCAAGCGAGCGCACATGACATTCATACGCGAGCGCCTGCTTGCTCGGAAAATAATAATAAAGCGTCGCATCGCGCAGGTCGAGGCTGGCGGCGATCTCGGTCATGCTCGCAAGCGCATAGCTCTTGACGTTGATGATCTCGATCGCGGCACGGATGATCTGCTCGCGCCGCCTCGCCGACTTGCGCCCGCGCGCGAGCGGCTTGGGTGGGGGTGGGTCGTCGAGCGTTCGTTTCACGCGCCCGACCTTAGGCGAGCGCGCCCGTGGAGCAAGCGCGGCGATAATTCTAGCTTGCATTAGAAGTTTGCCGATGGGATAGCCCGCTCATCCCCGCGAGATATGACGGGGCAAGGAGAGAATGATGACCGGCCAGCCTGCCGATCTCGACGCATTGCGCGAGCGTTACCGCGCCGAGCGCGAACACCGCGCCGGTGCCGCCGAGCGCCGCTATCGCGATGTCGAACAGGGCTTCTCGCACCTGCTCGCTGACCCGTATACCGCCCCCGCCGATCGCGCGCCGCTCCACGAGGAGACGGAGGTGCTGATCATCGGCGCGGGTTTCGGCGGGCTGCTGTCCGCCGCGCGGCTGCGCGAGGCGGGAGTGAGCGACTTTCGCATCGTCGAGGCGGGGGGCGATGTCGGCGGCACCTGGTACTGGAACCGCTATCCGGGCGCGGCCTGCGACGTCGAGTCCTATATCTACTTCCCGCTGCTCGAGGAAACCGGTTACATGCCGGTCGAGCGCTATTCCAAGGCGGCAGAGATCCGCGCGCATAGCAAGCGTATCGCCGAGCATTACGACCTCTACCCCCGCTCGCTCTTCTCCACCAAGGTGAGCGCGCTCGACTGGGACGAGGGCGAGGCGCGCTGGATCGTCACCACCGACCGCGGCGACCGCATCGCGGCGCGGTTCGTGGTGCTGACCACGGGTCCGTTGAACCGCCCCAAGCTGCCCGACATCCCCGGCATCGAGACGTTCGCGGGGCACAGCTTCCACACCAGCCGATGGGATTACGGCTATACCGGCGGCAGCGCGACGGAGCCGATGACCGGGCTCGCCGACAAGGTGGTGGGCATCATCGGCACCGGCGCGACCGCGGTGCAATGCGTGCCGCCACTGGCCGACAGCGCCAGGCACCTCTACGTCTTCCAGCGCACGCCCTCATCGGTCGATGCGCGCAACAATTCGCCGACCGACCCCGAATGGGCCGCCTCGCTCACGCCGGGTTGGCAGCAGCGGCGGCGCGACAGCTTCGACGCGCAGTTGCAGGGGGACCTCCACATCGCCGACGAGGTGGGTGACGGCTGGACCGTGCTCGCGCGCGCGATCCGCGAGATGCTGGCCAGGAACCCGCAGGCCGCGACCGAGGGCAATCTGCTCGAACGCGCCGATCTCGAGACGATGGTGCGGGTGCGCGAGCGGATCAGCAGCATCGTACAGGACCCGGCGACCGCCGAGGCGCTGAAACCGTGGTTCAGCCTGTATTGCAAGCGGCCCTGCTTCCATGACCAGTATCTGCAGACCTTCAACCGCCCCAACGTGACGCTGGTCGACACGCATGGGCGCGGGGTGGAGCGGGTGACTGAGCGCGGGCTGGTCGTGGACGGGAAGGAATATCCGCTCGACTGCCTGATCTTCGCGACCGGGTTCGAGGTGTCGGCGGATTATTCGAAGCGCGCCGGGTTCGAGATGCGTGGGCGCGGTGGTGTCACGTTGGCGGAGAAATGGGCGGAGGGCCTGTCCACCTATCATGGCCTGCACACGCGCGGCTTCCCCAACGCGTTCTTCGTCAGCCAGGCGCAGTCGGGCATGTCCGCCAACTTCCCGCAGATGCTCGACCAGCAGTCGAAACACATCGCGCACATCGTCGCCGCCTGCGCGGCGCGCGACGTCCGCACGGTGGAGGCCAGCGCCGAGGCAGAGAGCGACTGGACCGACACGATCGTCGATCTCAGCGTCGACCGGCAGAAATTTCTCGAGAGCTGCACGCCCGGTTACTACAATAACGAGGGCAAGGCCTCTCCGGCGATGGCGAAGAGTCACCCGTACGGGCGCGGCCCGGCCGCGTTCATCAAGTTGCTCGCCGAGTGGCGTGAGCGGGGCGACTTCGCGGGGCTGGAGCTGGACGGCGCGACCGCGCGCGAGGGAGCCGACGCATGAGCACGGGCCGCAAGAGTATCTTCATCACCGGCGCGGCGTCGGGCATGGGCCGCGCCACCGCCGAGCTGTTCGCGAGCCGCGGCTGGTTCGTCGGCGCCTACGACGTCAACGCCGCCGCGCTCGACGCGCTCAAGGCGGAGATCGGCGCGGACAACGGCCTGTTCGAGACGCTCGACGTCACCGATCAGGCGGCGTTCGCGGCGGCGGTCGAGCGGTTCGGCCAGGCCACGGGCGGCACGCTCGACCTGCTGTTCAACAATGCGGGCGTCGGCACCGGCGGCCTGTTCGAGGACATGCCGTGGGATGACGTGATGCGCATCGTCAACATCAACCTGCTCGGGCCGATGATCGGAACTCGCGCCGCGCTGCCGCTGCTGAAAGCGACGCCGGGCTCGCTGTGCCTCAACAACTCGTCCTCCTCGTCGATCTTCGGCACGGCAGGGATCGCGGTCTATTCGGCGACCAAGCATGCGGTGCGCGGGTTGACGGAGGCGCTGGCGATCGAGTTCAAGCGGTTCGGCGTGCGCGCGGCAGACCTGTTCCCGGGCCTGATCGACACGCCGTTGCTCGGCGACGGGATGCGCGCGATGGCCCCGGCAGAGGGCATGTGGCGGCTGGTCAAGCCCGCCGAGGTCGCGGAGACGGTCTGGGCGGCGTACGGGTCCGACAAGCTCCATTGGTATGTGCCGGAAGAGCTCAAGGCGTTCGACCTGCAGGCCGTGCAGGAGCCCGAAGCGGTGCGCGAGGAGCGTACGCCCTTGTTCGAGATGATGCTCGCGGCCGCGGGGGCGTAATTCGACCCGGTCTCACCAAAACCGTTCGTGCTGAGGAGAGACTGAGTAGCTGCGCCAGCAGCGTATCGAAGGCTCGTCTCGAAGCACCGGGGAGGATATACCGGGCTTGTCCTTCGAGACGCGCCTTCGACAAGCTCAGTCGCTCCTCAGGACGAACGGACTACCCAGTCCAACAGAAATGGAAACGCCATGTCGATCCTCGAAACCCCCGCCCAGCCCTTCGCCGACACCGGCGACGAGGCGGCGATCGCCGACCTGCACGAGGCATTCGCCGCGCAGCGTGAGGCGTTCGCCACCGACCGCTCGCCCCCGCTCGCCGAACGGCAGGCGCGGCTGGGCGCGCTGGTCGGGATGCTGCTCGGCAATCGCGAGCGGATCGCGAAGGCGATCGCGGAGGATTTCGGCGCGCACCCTGCGCCCGCGTCCGACCTCATCGAGGTGCTCGGCCCCGTGGGTCGCGCGCAATATGTGCTGGAGCGGCTGCCCGAGTGGATGGCCCCCTCGCCGCGCGACGTCGACCCCGGCGCGTTCGGGACGGGGCGCGCCTATGTGCAATACCAGCCCAAGGGCGTGGTCGGGAACATGGTGCCGTGGAACTTCCCGTTCGACCTGTCGGTCGGGCCGATGGTGGAGATGCTCGCGGCAGGCAACCGGGTGATCGTCAAGCCATCCGAATATACCCCCGCCTGCGCCGCTTTGCTCAAGGAGATGGTCGCGGCCGCGTTCGACCCGACGCTGGTGCATGTCGTCACCGGCGGCGTCGAACTGGCGCGCGCCTTTTCGGCGATGCCGTGGGACCATCTCCTCTACACCGGCAGCCCGAACATCGGCCGCGAGGTGATGGCCGCCGCCGCGCGCAACCTGACGCCGGTGACGCTCGAGCTTGGCGGTAAATGTCCGGCGCTGATGACGCCGGGGTCGGTGACGCCGCGCAACGTCGAGTCGGTGATCGGCACCAAGATCATCAAGAACGGCCAGATGTGCGTCACCGTCGATTATGCGCTGGTCCCGCGCGCGGACATGGAGGTGTTCGTCGACGAAGCGCGCGCGTTCATGGGCCGCGCCGCGCCCGACTACGCCGGGAGCGACGAATGTACCGGCATCATCTCGCAGCGGCACCTCGACCGGATGCAGGACCTGCTGGCGGAAGCGCGCGACCGGCAGACGCGGGTGGTGACGCTGGAGGGGGGCGACACGGTCGACCCCGCCACACGGCGGATGCCGATGTCGCTGCTGATCGACCCGGCGCGCGACCTCCGCGTGATGCAGGAGGAGATTTTCGGGCCGTTGCTCCCGGTCGTGCCTTATGACGATCTCGACGAGGCGGTCGCCTCGATCAACGCGGGCGAGCGGCCGCTGGGGCTGTATGTCTTTGGCGACGACGCGGCGTTGACCGACCGCGTGCTCGCCGAGACGCATTCGGGCGGCGCGTCGGTCAACACCTGCGCGGTACAGAGTGCGCTGCCGTCGATGGGGTTCGGCGGATCGGGGATGAGCGGGATGGGTCGCCACCATGGCGTCGAGGGCTTCCGCGAGTTCTCCAACCCGCGCGGTGTGTTCGTGCGTGGCGAGGACGACCATATCGACGCGTTCTATGCGCCCTATGCCAAGGCGGCGGGGCTGGTCGCGGCGGCGCTGGGCGGGTAGACCTGAACCATGGCCGATCCGTTCACGATCACCACCGATCCCGCGCACAGCCTTGTCCGCATCGTCATGCGCGGGCATTGGACGCTGGAGACGATCGACGCCTATGAGGAGGCGGTCAACGCGGCGGGTCGCGCCTTGCGCGCCGCCGGATGTCGGCGGGAGGACTTCATCGGTCTAGTCGACGTGCGCGACGGGGGCCCGCAGTCGCAGGAGGTCGTGGCCCGGTTCCGCGAACGGATGGATCGCGAGGAAAGGCGACCGCGCCGGCTCGCGACGATCGTCAACAGCGCATTGCTGAAGCGGCAGGTCGACCGGATCGCAATTCCCAACCAGCGGATGTTCAGCGACGAGGCGGAAGCGATCGCCTGGCTCCTCTCCCCAGATCCGGCCGCGTGAGCACGGCCGCGGCGAATGTCGGTCGTCCCGCACGGCTGAACCGCGCCGCCTGGGCCTGGGCGCTGTTCCAGGGCGGGCGCGACCCGTATGTGATCCTGATCACCATTTACGTCTTTGCGCCTTATGTCGTGACGGGTGTCGTCGGCGATCCGGTGCGCGGGCAGGCGCTGGTCGCGGCGGGCGCGAAATATGCCGGCTGGGTCGTGATGCTGACCGCGCCGTTGCTGGGCGCGACGGTCGACCGGATGGGACGGCGCAAGCCGTGGCTCGCGGCGGTGGTCGCGCTGATGGTGCCGCTGATCGCCGCCTTGTGGTGGGCGAAGCCGGGCGGCGCGGGGCTGGGCGTGCCCGGAACGATCGCGATCATGGCCGCGGTGGCCACGTTGTTCGCCTGGACGCAGACGCTGCACAACGCGCTGCTGGTGCCCGCGGCGGGGGTGGAGCGCGCGGGCGCGGCCTCCGGCTTGGGGCTCGCGGCGGGGAACTTCATGTCGGTGGCGCTGCTCGGCTTCGTGTTGTGGGCCTTCGCGCTGCCGGGCAAGGTCGATTGGTTTTTCGTGCCTGCGCGCCCGCTGTTCGGGCTCGACCCCGCTGCGCATGAGCCCGATCGTATCGCCCCGGTGCTGGTGGCGGCCGTGCTCGGGCTCGCGACCTTGCCGCTGCTGCGCTGGACACCCGATGCTCCCGCGACCGGGCTGCCGCTCGGTCGCGCGCTACGACTCGGGTTTGGCGATCTCAAGGCGTTGTTCACCCAGGCGCGCGGGCATCGCAATGCGCTCACCTATCTTGGCTCCTGCCTGTTGTTCACCGATGGGCTGACCGGCATCCTGATCTTCACGGGCGTCTATGCGGCGGGCCAGATGGGGTGGCAGACGCTGGAGCTGCTCGCCTACGGACTCATCTTGTGCGTGTTCGCGGTCGCGGGCGGGCTGCTCGCGGGCTGGCTCGACGGGAAGGTGGGGCCGAGGCGCGCGCTGACGATCGAGATCGTCGGGGTGGTCGCCTCGCAGCTGCTGTCGCTCGGCGAGACGCGAACGCGGCTATTGTATCGCGCTTATGATCCCGCCCTTCATGCCCCGTTGTGGAACGGACCGATGTTCCGTACCTGGCCGGAGCTGGCGTTGATCGCGGCGGGGATGCTGGGCGCGGTCACGGTCACCGCCGCTTACGCATCGAGCCGCACGATGCTGACGCGGGTGGTGCCGCCGCATCAGGTCGGCATCTTCTTCGGGCTGTTTGTGATCGCCGGGTCGGCGACGATGTGGCTCGGCCCGCTGCTGGTCCAGCTCGCGACCGCGTGGAGCGGGTCGCAACGGGCGGGGCTGCTGCCCATCTCCGGCTTGCTGCTCGCCGGGTTGTGGGTGCTGCAACGCGTGCGCGAGCGATAAGCGCCGGATTCGCGCTGGACGCCGTTGCCCAGCGGACAAGCCCAAGGCGCTTCCCCGTCTCGGCATAAGCGCGGATTGGCATGACGCTCGTTCAAGTCGCGGGGCTCGGGGCTGGAAGCAACCGAACGGCCCGAGCGGGTCACCACGCGCAACACCCGCGAACCTGCGGATGAGCCCGTAGCGCCACCGCACCTGGTTTCATCGTCTTCAAACGCGAAAGCGCCGCCCTTGCACGACGGCACCGACCACCTCGCTCGCACGAGGGACATCGATACGTCGGCCGAGCCCAGACACAGAAAGGCGCGCCTGCAGCTATCTGCAAGCGCGCCCAACCTGTTTACCCGTATCAGCCGGCCAATGGCCAGCTGTCCGGAAATCAGCTACCCGGCGAAGAAGTGTTGGTCGCCACCACCACGATCGCGGCAATCGCACCGGCACCGGCGATCAGCGCGATGATCAGGAAGCCGCCGATCAGGTTCGAGGACTCGTGCGCGCCGGTCGCCGCACGGTGAACGCGCGACACGGCACCCTGACCCAGGCGGGTACCCGCGTCGACCGAGATGTTCGCGGTAGTGGGAAGCGTCGCGGCCTGCGCGATCGGCGCGGTGACGAGACCGAGAGCCGACAGGCTCAGGCCGAGGAATGCGGGCATCTTCATGGTCGTTCTCCTGTTAGAGTGCCGGGCATGTCACGAGATACGCCGACCCTTTCGTGTTCTTCTAAACACCGATTCGGGTAAAAAACAAGTTCCCGCGCGAATAATTTCGCGTATTCCTGCGCGCTCGCAAGCAATACCCGACGATTTATGCGCCCGACGCGCGCGCAGGGAGCCGAACGTGCGCCAGTCTCGACCCTCCGTGCCGGCTTCCTCGCGATGACCACGGTCCGCCGCCTCGTTTCGGGCAACGTCGCCGGCGTTGCAAGCATGGCCGCGAATCTGGGCGGACAGATCGCGGTGGTGCCATTGTTTCTCCACGCCTGGGGGGCCGCGCGGTTCGCGACCTGGCTGGCGCTGACCACCGCCGCCGCGCTGGCGGCGCTGATCGACACCGCACATCTCGATTATCTCGGGTTCGAGACGATGCGGCTGCCCCCCGCCGACCGCGCCGGGCGTGCCCGTGTGATGTGCGATTCGGTGCCGATCTTTGCGCTGGTCGGTGCCGCGGAACTCGCCATCCTGGCCATGTTCCTGTGGTCGCCCTGGGTGCCGACGGTGTTCGCGGTCGCGCCGGGCTCGCGCGACCTCGCGGTGGTGCGGGCCGCGCTGATGACCATGTTTGCGGTGTGGCTGTTGTTCCAGGTGCCGGTCGGGCTGCTCGGTCGCGGGTTGAGTTCGATGGGGCACTATCCGGCAACGGTGTGGTGGTTCGTGATCGTCGGCACGTCGCAGGTCGTCGCTCCGGCGCTGGTCGCGGCGGCGGGCGGCGGCCTCGGCAAAGCGGTGGTCGCCTACCTTCTCGCGACGGTTGTCACTACCTCGGCCAATGCCCTTCATTATCACCGGCTCGCGCGTCGCGAGGGGTTGGCGTGGACACGCCCCGATCTCGCGGCGGGCGGGCGGCGGCTCGTCGGCGGGCTGACGCTCGGCACGGCGAACGTGATCGAATATTTTCAGCAGGCCGGGTTCCGGCTCGTGCTGCTGCCCGCGCTCGGCGCGGCAATGGTCGCGTTCGCGACGATGCGCACGGTCGCCAATATCGTCCAGCAGGGGTTGCAGGTGCTCGCCAACCCGATGGTCCCCGAGCTGATGCGTTATGTCAGCGCGCGCGACCGGCACCGCACCGCGCTGATGATGAGCGTGATGCTCTACATCACCGTGGTCGCCTTGTGCCCGGGCGTAGTGGTGCTGCAGGCGATCGTGCGCCCGGTCTATGCCGCCTGGACGCTGGGCAAGCTCCCGTTCGACCCCCTCACCTTTACGCTCCTGTCCTGCTCCTTGCTCGTTTCCGCCTGGTCGCAGGCGAGCCGCGCGGTGGTGCGCGGCAACAATCTCGTCCGCGCGCAGACCGCGATCTCCGCCGCCACGGGGGCGGTGCTGCTGGGCGTCACCTTCGCGACCGTCGGGCGGATGGGCCTGCGCGGCGCGGCGCTGGGGGTGCTCGCCGCCGAGCTGCTGCGCGCGGGGGCGTTCTTCGCGCTCAGCCTGCGCTGGTTCGCGCGCGAGTCGTTCGACTATCCCGCGCGCGCGACGGCGGCGGCGGCGCTGGCGGTGGCGGCGACGGTGGCGACGGTGTTCGCCATGGCGCTGCGCCCGGGCACGATCGTTGCGATGCTGGTCGTCTATGCCGCCTTGTGGGTGGGGCTCAACGCGCTGTTCTGGCAGGCGCTGGGCGGCGAGGAGCGCGCGACGGTGACGGGCGCGATCGGGCGGATGCGCGCGCGGCTCACCCCCGCGGCGGCGCGCTGAACGATGGCGAGCGCCACCCCTGCCCGCCGCCCGCCGCTCGGCGCGTTGACCGGCATCCGCTTCATCGCGGCGGCGATGGTGCTCCTGTTCCATTTCGGCGCGGGGTTCGCCGCGCGCGTCGGCGCGCCGCGCCCGCTGGTGACGCTGCTCGGCAACGGTTACCTCGGCGTCAGCCTGTTCTTCATGCTGTCCGGCTTCATCATCGCCTATACCTATGAGGGCAAGCTGGGGACCCGCGCGGCGCTGGCAAGCTACGCGGCGGCGCGTTTCTCGCGCATCTATCCCGTGTACCTCCTCGCGCTGGTGCTGATGCTGCCGTTCGCATGGCCGACGCTGACGGGCGCGGGGGCGGCCCGGGTGCTGCTGATGGTGCAGTCGTGGACCAGGCCGACGTCGGACGGCGGCTATAGCTGGATGGTGCAGGCGTGGACGTTGTCGGTGGAGCTGTTCTTCTACCTGTGCGCGCCGCTGCTGCTGGCGGCGCTGCGCCGCGCGGGGCCGCGCGCGCTGGCGGTGGCGGCGGTCGCGCTGGCGCTGGCGCTGCCCGTGCTGCAGGTGCCGGGGACGCCGCCGGACACGGTGCCGCGTTTCGCGTGGCTGGCGTTCGTGCCGCTGCCCGTGCTGCGATCATGCGAGTTCGTCTATGGCGCGGTGCTCTGCACCTTGTTCCTGCGCGGCGGCGAACGGATCGCGCGCATCGGGGGGAGCGTGCCGGTGCTGGTCAATGCGGGTCTGATCGTCGCGCTGATCGCCGCGACCCCGGACAAGACGGTGACGGGCGCGGCGATGACGCTGACCGGGCTGCTGCTCGTCCAGCTCGCCACCGGGCGGAGCCTGCTTGCGCAATTATTATCGGGACGCACGATCCTGCTGCTCGGCGCGTCATCCTATGCGCTGTACCTCCTCCAGGCACCGATACACGAGGGTTTGAAGCTGCTGCCCTCCGAGATTTTGGGCAAGCTGCTCAACCCGCTGGTCGCGGTGGCGGCGTCGGTGTTGGTGTTCCGGTGGTGGGAAGAGCCTGCGCGGCGCTGGCTACGCGCGCGGCTCGCCGTGCGTCGGGGCGGCGCGGCTGCCCGGTCCAACTCGACATAGCGCGGGCGGGCCGATGATGCACGACGTGACCACGGGGCGGCGCTCGGGCTGGATCGGCGAGATGCTGGCCGGGCTGCACGGTCGCACCGTGCTGCACACGCGCGAGCGCCCCGACCGGCCGCTGCTCGACAGCATACGCTGGCTGTCGGCGGCGGCGGTGGCGCTGGGGCATGGCGCGGGGCTGGTCGTCGCGCGCGCCCCCCATGCGCGCGGCGTGTTCGATCCGCTCAGCTTTCTCGTCGATCTGCGCGGGCCCGCGGTGCTGCTGTTCTTCGTGATCAGCGGCTATCTGGTGGGGGGCGGCGTGCTCGTGCGCGGGGCCGCGTTTCGCTGGCGGCGCTATGCGGTGACGCGGTTCGCGCGCATCTACATCGTGCTCGTCCCCGCGGTCCTGCTGATTGCAGCGCTCGACTGGAGCGCGCATCTCATCGACCCCGCAAGCCCGGTCTATGGCGGGCATTGGCAGTCCGACGTGGCGGGAAACCACGCCGCGATCACGCGCTACCTGCCGCTCAACTGGCTGGTGACGTTGCTGTCGATCGAAAGCTGGGTGGCGCCGCCGATCGGGACCGGCGACCCGCTCTGGTCGCTCGGCTATGAGTGGGTATATTATTTCACCTTTCCGCTGCTGGCGCTGCCGTTCGCGCGGCGGTCGTTATGGTGGCCGCTCGCGCCCGTCGCGGCGATCGCGCTCGCCATGACGCTGGCGGGCGGCAAGTTCCAGGCGATGTACATGGGCATCTGGGTCGCGGGGGCCTATGCGCGGGTGCTGACCGAACATGCGCGGGTGCCGCGCTGGGTGCAGTTTGGCGGCGTCGCGCTGGCGATCGCGGGGCTGCTGCTCGGGCATCTTGTTCACCAGCAGCTGTCGACCCTGTTCGGCCTCGGCGCGGCAATCGCGCTGGCGCGGTTCGGCGCGGGCGAGCGCGCGATCTTTCCCCGGCTCGACCGGCGGCTCGCGGACCGGTCCTACTCGCTTTATGTCACGCATTTCTCGGTGATGATGTGGCTGGTGTTCTTCGCCAACCGCGCCGGATGGGTCGGGCCCGCCGGTCTGCCGCTGGGAGCGACGTCGCTGGCGCTGGTAGCGGCGTTGGGCGTCGCGGCGGCGCTGGTCGCCTGGGCGTTCGGGCGCGCGTTCGAGGATCGCACGGCGGCGCTGCGCGACTGGCTGCTGCGCCCACGCCGCAAGTCCGCGCGGGCGTGACTTGTGCGGTGCGAGGTGGCATGACCGGCCCCATGAACGGCGAGGGTCGAGTGGCGCGCGCAGAGGTGCTGTTCTTCGAGACGCACCCGATCCAGTATCGCGCGCCGGTGTTCCAGCGGCTCCAGCAGCTGCGCCCCGACCGGTTCGAGGTCATCTATGCCAGCGACTTCTCGGTCCGCGGCGGGTTCGATCGTGAGTTCGGCGCGGCGGTGACGTGGGACGAGCCCTTGCTCTCGGGCTATCGCTATCGCGTGCTCGGCAATGACGGCGCGGGCGGGGTCGACCGCTGGGGCGGGCTCACGGGGCGGGGGGTCGATCGCGTCGTCGCCGAAGCGCGCCCGGCGGCGGTGGTGCTCCACTCGATCGGCTACCAGTTCAACGCCGCCGCCTATCTCGCGGCGCTGCGGCGGCGCATCCCGATCTGGTACCGATCCGACACCAACGAGCGCGCGGTGGCGCGCACGCGGGCGAAGACGCTGATGCGCCAGCTGATCTATCGTCCGGTCTATGCGGGGATGAGCAAGCTGCTCCCCGTCGGCGCGCTCAACCGCGCCCATTATCGCGGACATGGCGTACCGGAACGGCGACTCACCAGCCTGCCGCATTGCGTGCCCGACCGGCTGGCGGGCGTAAGCCTCGAAGAGCGCGCACGGCGGCGCGAGGCGGCGCGCGCGCGGATCGGCGCGCGGGCGGGCGAGACGGTGGTCGGCTTCTTCGGCAAGCTGATCGAGAAGAAGGATCCGCTGCTGGTCGCCGAAGCGATGCGGCGGGTCGGCAAACCGGACGACTGGTCGCCGCTGTTGCTGTTCGTCGGATCGGGCGAGCTGGCGGAGGAGCTGGCCGCGCAGACGGAGGCGCTCGAACGGGCGACGGGGGTGCGCAGCCACCTCGCCGGGTTCGTCAACCAGAGCGCGATCGACGATTATTACCTCGCGACCGACATATTGGTGCTGCCCTCGCGGCAGGCGGGCGAGACCTGGGGGCTGGTCGTCAACGAGGCGCTGCAGGCCGGGTGCGCGGTGGCGGTGAGCGAGGCGGCGGGCTGCTCGGCGGACTTCGGCGCGCTGGAGCGGGTGCGCGTGTTCCCGCCCGGCGATGCGAGCGCGCTGGCGGCGGCGCTGGTGGAGCTTGCCCACTATCCCCGCTCGCTCGACTGGGCGGCAGAGGCGATGCGGCCTTATTCGGTCGGCGCGGTGGCGGAAACGCTCGCGCGCGAGATGGATGCGCTGGTGACGGGAGAGCGGCGGTGAACGCGTTGGTCGACACCCGGCGCGAGGCGCGGCGGCGGGGGCGGATGTTGCGGATCGTCGCGCCGGTGGTGGTGCTCGCGCTGGTCATGCAGCTGGTGCTGGGGACCGAACCGGATGCGTTGCTCTGGGCGGCGGCGTCGGCGGCGGTGGTCCTGCTCACGCTCGCTTATTGTTTCCGCCCCGGACTGATCGAGCGGCTCCCGCTCTCGACGGTCGTGCTGATCGGCACCGATTCGGTGCTGCTGGGGATCCCGCTGGTCGCACAATCGCTGTGCGGTCGGTCGTTCCTGTATGATCTGCACGATCCCGCGCCGACCTTTATCTGGATCTTCCTCACCCATGCGGTGATGGTCGGGACGCATGCGGTGTACGCGGCGCTGCCGGCCTTGCGGCAACCCGCGCGGGTGCTGGCCATGCGGGTCTTCGCGCCGCTGACGATCTTCCGGACGCCGACCCAGGCGGAGCTGTGGATCCTCGGTGCGATCGGGCTGGGCGCGACGCTTTATACCCAGGTCAGCTATGTCAACGCGATCGAATATGGCGATGTCGGCGGCAAGGCGCTGGCGGGGTTTTCCTACTTCTCCGTATTCCCCTTCCTGATCCCGTTCCGCCGGTTGTTCAGCGGCGGCAAGGGGCTGGACACGCTGAGCGCCCTGCCCGCGCTCGTCGCCTATTTCGGCGTCGTGCTCGTCGTGGCGCTGGCCACCAACAAGCGCCTGACCTTCTCGTTCATCGGCTTGTCGCTGATCGTGACGGTGATGCTGTTCTCGGCGATGGGGCGGCTCAAGCTGTCGAACCGCGCCAAGATAACAATTGCGGCGGTGCTGCTCGTCTCCGCGCCGGTGCTCGGCTTTTTCGAGAACCTCGCCACGGCGATGGAGATGGTGCGCGGCGCAAAGGGCTCGCTCAGCGGCCTCGGCTATATCAACGCCACCGTCGACCAGCTTGGCGACCAGGCCTCGATCGACCGCTGGCGCAAGGATAACGAAGCGCAGCAGTCGGGAGCCCTCGATTATACCGAGGACTATATCCCGATCACGTTGCTCAACCGGCTCGTGTTCCTGAAATACACCGACCTGACCATGACCGCGTCCGAATATGTCGGCGATCCGCAACGCGCGTTGCTCAAGCAGGACTTCGTGACGCGTGTGGAGGCACTGCTGCCGACGCCGGTCGCGCAGGCGTTGGGCATCAACATCGACAAGCTGTCGATGGAGCACTCGGCGGGCGACATCTATCAAGAGGTCGCGTCGGGACATGAGGGTGCGTCCTTCCTCACCGGATCATCGGTCACCTATGGCCGGGACGTGCTGGGCCGTTTCTGGCTGCCGGGGATGGCGCTGATCTACCTGCTGGTCTTCAACGCGTTCGACTCGCTGGTGATCAGCGTTCGGGGTCGCCTGGTCATCGCGCCCGTCGCCATCCTGTTCCTGTTCAACCTCTTCATTCATGGCGGCGTCAACGACAGCATCGCCGACCTGATCGGCGACGCCACGCGAGGATTGCTGCAGAACGTGATCCTGTACGTCGTGGTGGTGACGGTCATCCGGGTGCTGCTCTCGCTGATCTTCCCGTCCGCGCCGACCGCGCGCGGCGCGCGGGTGCCGGCCCGGTGAACCGGCGCCCGCCACCGGCCACCGGCCCCAGCATTTTCCCTGCCCGGTGATCCTCTTCTCCCCCGAGGTGTTCGCGGTGCAGCGGGTCGGCGGCGTGACGCGGTGCATGGTGTCGTTGATGCAGGCGCTGGACGAGGAGGGCGTCGACTGGCGCGTGTACGCGGGGCGGCACTGCAACCTGTACCTGCGTGAGTTCGACGGCGACCCGCGCATCGTCGACGCGCAGTATCAGGATCGGGTGGGGCGGCTCAGCGCCTCGCTCGGCGGCGAGGGGGCGTTCGTCGGCTATGCCCGGCGGACCCAGCCCGGCGTCGTCCACCGCTCGCAATACCCGCTGATCGACCAGTTGCCCCGCTCGCGCGCGGTGGTGTCGACGCTCCACGACCTGTGGACCGAGCGCGCGGGCGCGGGGCCGCTCGACCGGGTGCGTAGCCGGTTCAAGCTGGCGGCGCTGCGCCGGTCGGACCGCGTGGTCTGCATCTCGGAGGCGACACGGCAGGAGATGCTCGACGCCGCTCCAGACCTGGAGAGACGCGCGACCGTAATCCACCACGGCGTCGCGCCGCTCTCGCCCGCGCCGGTCGCGCCGGGCGACGACCGGCCCTATTTCCTGTTCGTCGGCGCACGCGCGGGCAAGAAGAATTGCGATGTGGTGATGAAGGCGCTCGCCCGCTCGCCCCGCTTGCGCGACTTCGCGCTGGTCTGTGTCGGCGGCGGCGCGTTCATGCCTGAGGATCTGGCCGGGTTCGCCGCGCTCGGCCTGTCGGACCGCGTCCGCCAGCTGACCGCGAGCGATGCGGAGCTGGCGGGGCTATACGAGCACGCCGCGGCGCTCTGCTACCCCAGCCGCCACGAGGGCTTCGGGATGCCGCTGCTCGAGGCGATGATCCACGATTGCCCCGTCATCGCCGCCCCGGTGTCGTGCATGCCCGAGATCGGCGGAGAGGCGGCGCTGTACGCGGACCCGGACAGCCCCGAGGCATGGGGCGCGGCGATGGAGCGCGTCGCGCTCGACACCGCGGCGGCGGGCGCGCTGCGGGCGCTCGGCCGCGAGCGGGCGCGGCTGTTCACCTGGAACAAGAGCGCGCGGGCGCATCGCGCGCTGTACGAGGAGATGGTGCCCGGCTCGACGCGATAGCTGCGCTCCGCGAACAAAACCGCTGTCCTACAAATAACCAGATCGGTTACTCGCGCGACTCGGAAGGGCATCACCGCCCTCCCAGCGAGGAGCATCCATGACCGATCCCGTCCCGGCGACCATCGCCCACCCCGCCCCCTATGTCACCCAACAGGCGATCGCGTTCGGCGCGGTCGGCTCCGCGCCCGTGTCGGTCGAGCCGGCCCAGCCGCTCCCCGTCGCGGACCGCCCCTATCAGGGCGTCGCGCCCCTCACCGTCGGCGTCGAACAGCCCGCCGGGCGCGGGTTGCTCGTCGCCTGCACCGCGCCGGGTCAGGTCGCGCTCGAGTTCGCGGACGGGAGCAGCTTGGCGCTGCCCGTCGCGACTGGCCTCACGATCCTCCCCTTCGCGGTCCGCGCGGTGCTCGCGCAAGGCACCACCGCCGCCGCCAGCTATGCGAGCCTCAACTGATGCCTGCCGCGATCCTTCCCGCCGTGTCGCCCGACACGCTTGCCGCCACGCGCCGCGCCGACCGGCTGCGCCTCGCCGCGGCCACCGCGCGCGACCCGTTCGCCTTGCCGTGCTGGACGCCCGCCCCCGCCTATGCGCCCGGCACGAAGTACCAGACCGGTTGCGTCGTCACCTCGAACGGCAGACTTTATGTCGCCAACGCCGACGGCACCTCGCCCGCGTCGCCCGCCGCGCCCTCGCACACCAGCGCGTCGGCGGTCAGCGACGGCGCGGTGCCGTGGACCCATGCGGGCGAGGCGCAGGTGGCGGCCGACCCACTCGCGCCGACGCTCACGCTATCGACCAGCTACCCGCCGCTCGGCAACGTCATCGGCGTGATCGGCGCGGACAGCGAGCGGGTGCCGGGCGCGATCGCGCCGCTCGGCGGCTATGTGTTCAGCTATGGCGGCTTTCCGGGGTTGCACACGCTCAACCGCGGGCCCGACGTCGCGGGCCAGCATGTCGGCTGGGAGTTCGAAACCGACGAGAGCGAGGTGTGCATCGCCCTCTTCGGCGGCGAGCGACCGGTGCAGTTCGTCATCGACGGTCGCCGCTGGAGCCCAGGCGGCGTCGTGATGCCCGGGCCGGGCGAGAATTATGTGACGTTCACCTTCCCCGGCCAGGAGCGGCGCGCGCGGCGGTTCCGCATCGAGCTGGGCGACATGCAGATGGCGCTCTACGACGTGCGCGTCGCGAGCGGCGGGCAGGTCTGGGCCCCCGCGCGCGACACGATCCGCGCGGTGTTCATCAGCGACTCGATCGTGCAGGGGTCCAACCAGGGGCCGTTCATCGCGGGCGGATCGGTGGCGCAGCGCGTCGCGGGTGCGCTCGGCTGGCATGACCCGTGGGATTTCGCGATCGGGGGCACGGGGTATGTCAACCCGGGCGCGGGCTTCTTCACCTTTGGTCAGCGGGTCGCGGAGGCGTTGACCCGCTCGCCCGATATGTGGGTGTTCATGGGCTCGGGCAACGACTTCGGCCACGCCGCCGCCGAGATCACCGCCGCCGCGCTGGCGGCGTTTCGCGCGATTCGCAGCGGCGGGTCGAGCGCCCCCGTCATCGTACTCGGCGTCTGGCCCAAGGACGGCGCGGCTTCGGCGATGGAGGCGGCGGTCAAGGCTGCGTTCGACGCTTTCGCCGACCCGGCGAGCGCCTGGGTGCCGATCGCGGGCGATGCGAGCGGGGTGCCGTGGATCACCGGCGAGTGGAACAATGCGGGGCATCCCGGGTCGAGCAACGCCGCGCAGCTGATCGGCGACGACCGCAACCACCCGATCGACCTTGGCACCGCCTATCTCGCCCGACGCATCGCCCGCGCGATCCGCGCGGACGTGCTCCCAAAGCTGTAGGGAACAGGCCGCGGGGCGCGCGCAACGCCCCGCGGCTTGAACACCGGCGCGTTCCCCCATAGGCTCGTTTCCCAGGGGGTCACGGGATGCAGCAACTCGCCACGGGCCAGGCCGCTACGCCGACGCTTGCCGTCGTTATCCTGACCTATAATGAAGAGCGCCACATCGCCCGCGCGATCGCGAGCGTCCGCGCGCTCGCGACCGAAATCGTCGTGGTCGACAGCTATTCGAAGGACCGCACCGTCGAGCTCGCGGCGGCGGCGGGCGCGCGCGTGCTCCAGAACCCGTTCGTGACGCAGGCGAAGCAGTTCCAATGGGCGATGGACCATGCCGGGCTGACCGCCGACTGGGTGCTGCGACTGGACGCGGACGAGGTGATCGGTGAGGACCTCGCTGCTGCGCTCCACCGCGAGCTGCCCCGCTATGGCGCGGACGTCGCGGGGGTGAACTTCGCGCGTCGGCACATTTTCATGGGCCGCTGGATCCGGCATGGCGGGCGTTATCCGCTGTGGCTGTTGCGGCTGTTCCGGCGCGGGCAGGGGCGGGTCGAGGATCGCTGGATGGACGAGCATATCGTCGTCTGGGGCGGGCGTACCGAAAGCCTCCACGGTGTGTTCGAGGACCGCAACCTCCACGACCTCGGCTTCTTCACCGCCAAGCACAATGCGTACGCGGTGCGCGAGGCGGTCGACGTATTGATCCAGCGGCACCGGCTAGCAGCGGAGGATGCGGGCGTGCTCGAGGCGAAGACATCGGGGCAGGCCAAGGCGAAGCGCTGGATCAAGCAACGCGTCTATAACCGGCTACCGTTCGGGGTCGGGCCGTTCGCGCTATGGGTGTACCGATATTTCGCGAAGCTCGGCTTTCTCGATGGCCGCGAGGGGCTGATCTACCACACGCTGCAGGGCTTCTGGTACCCGTTTCTCGTCGAGGCCAAGGTGCTGGAATATGAGAAAGCGATGGCGGACTGCGCCACGCTCCCCGAGCGCCGCGCGCGACTGGCGGCGCTGTCGGGGCTGCCGGTGTGATGGCGCGTCAGCGACCGCTCTCCACCGCCTTGGCCTCGTCCTCCAGCTTGTAGAAGCGCAGTTTGGCGGCGAACTGCGTGAGTTCCTGCGCCGAGGCCGGGGCAGCCGTGCGCCGCAGGTCGTCGAGCAACGCCATGCGTGCGCGGACCAGCGCGGGGTCGGGGCGCGACAATGAGCCCAGATAGGTGCCGCGCCAGCCGGGGTTGAGCGCCAGCCGCGCGGCGATCGCGGCGCGAACGCGCGGGTCGCCGAGGCGCTGGTCCAGCAACTCGCCCGCCCGCTCCCCTTCATCGGTCTGACGCGCATAGGCGTCGTAGCGGAGCGCGAACAGCGTCGCGTCGTTGCCCGCCGCTTCCGCCAGCCAGCGCTGCGTGGTGACGTCGCGCCAGCCGAGCGCCGCCGCCTGGTTCATCCCGGCCGCGGTATGCTGCGGCTCGCCGATCGCGAGCATCGTCAGCGCGGACTGGTCGATCGGCGCGCGCGCGAGCGAGGCGCGAAACGCGGTGTTGCTCGCGTGGAGGTCACCGCGCGCGAGCGCGTCGCGCCCGAACAGATAGCTGACCAGCGCCGAGCCGGGTGTGAGCCGCGCGGCCAGGTCGATCCGGCCCGCGGTGACCAGCATCGGCGAGACGACGCCCAGCACGATCTGCCACCCCAGCACCGCGACCAGCAGCAGCGCGACGCCGACGCGTAGCGGCGGATACTGCCCCAGCATCGCCGAGCGCGAGGTCGACGCGGACCGCCGCCGGCGCTTCCTTTCGCTCATCTAGCGATCGCGCGAGGAGGACGGGCCATAGCTGTAATAATAGCCATATTCCTCGCCATAGCCCGAATGGCGCGGGTCGAACTTGGTCAGCACCGCGCCGAGCAGCTTGGCACCGCTGCCCGCGAGCCGGCGCACCGCCGCCTTGCCCGAGCCGCCGCGCCTGCGCCCGGCCTCGACGACATAGATCGTCCCCTCGACCGCGTCGGCATAAAGCACCGCGTCGGCGAGCCCCAGCACCGGCGGGCCGTCGATCACCACCATGTCGTACCGCCCGCGCGCCTCGTCGAGCGTGGCGCGCAGCGAATTGCCCGACAAGAGCTCGGTCGGGCTCGGCGGCAAGGGCCCCGCGTTGATAAAGTCGAGATTCGGGAACTCGGTCGCCTGCGTCACCTCCGACAGCGTCGCCTGCCGCGCGAGCAGGTCGGAGAAACCGATCGAGCGCTTGGCCTGGAAATAGTTGTGGAGCGACGGGCGGCGCATGTCGCCGTCGATCAGCAGGATGCGCGTCCCGATCTGCGCGAAGCTGCGCGCCACCGCGAGCGCGGTGGTCGACTTGCCTTCGCTCTCGCGACCGCTGGTGATCAGCAACGAGGGGATCAGCCCGTTAGGCGAGATCAGCCGCAGCGAGGTCCGCAGCGCGTAATAGGCCTCGGCGAAGCTCGACCGCACTTCCTCGAGCGCGGTGAGCGCCGGCGTCCCGGCGGGCAGGCGCGGGATCGAGTTGAGGAACGGCAGCCCGAGCTTGGTCTCCACCTCGTCCGGCGCGCGCACCGCGTCGTCGAACCGGTCACGCGCGAACACCACCGCGCCCGACACGACCAGCCCGAGCAGCAATGCCACGAGCAGGTTGAACGAAGGCCGCGGCGAGACCGGGCGATTGGGGATCTGCGCGGTGTCGAGCACGGAGATGTTGTTGGCAGTGACGCCCGCTTCCGCGCTGACCTCCTTGTAGCGCTGGAGCAGCGCGTCGTACATCGTGCGGTTCGTATCCGCCTCGCGCTTCAGGATGTTGTAGCGGACGCTGCGATCCTGCTCGGCCTGCGTTGCGCTCTTGAGCGAGCCGACCTGCCCCGTCAGGCTCGCTTCTTGCGCGACCGCCGCCTGATATTGGCCGCGGATACCGTCGCGGATATTGGTCGCAAGCCGGGTGATCTGCGTGTCGAGCGCGGCGATCTGCGCCGCTTCCTGGCGCATGGTCGGATAGTCCGCTCCGTGGCGCAGCGACTCCTGCTGGTACGCGGCCTGCAGCGTCGCGCGCTGCTGCGAGAGCTGCTGCACCGCGGGGTTGGCCTGCACCTCGGGAACGCTCAGCACCGGCATGGTCGATATCTCGCGCCAGCGCCCCTCGGCGGCCGTGCGCTGCACCCGCGCCTGGATCAGCGCGTCGCTGCTCTGGACGAGGTTGGCGGCGGTCAGCGAGCGGACGCCGGGCGATTGCCCCACCCCGCCCGGCGCGACCGCGGTGCCCGCGCTGGTGTCGAGCAGACCCGCCTCGCGCGCATAGGCATTGCCCGCGCGCTCGGATGATTCGAGCCGCTGCTTGGCGAGGGCGAGCTGGTTCTCAAGAAAGCCCCTCGCATAGGACGAGGCGTCGAAGCGGCGCTGAAGATTCTGGGTGATGAAATTGGTGACATAGGCGTTGGCGACCTGCGCCGCGAGTTGCGGGTCGGGGCTCTTGAACGCCACGGTGACGATGCGCGAGCTGCGCGGCAGGGTGACGCCGAGATTGTCCAGCAACAGGGTGACGACCTGGTCGCGGCGGCGGGCGACGTCGACCGACGGCTTGCCGCCCATGCGGAACACGAACCGGTCGTTGGACCAGAGCTTCAGGTCGTCGGCGACGCGCGAGGCCAGCGCGCGGCTGCGCAGGATGTCGGTCTGGGTCTGGAGGAAACGGTCGGCTTCCTGCCCGCTGACCGCGGGTTCGGTGTCGCCCGCCGACAGCACCTTGCTCGCCTGCTGCTCGATCTGCACGCTCGCCGCCGCGCTGTAGATGCGCGTCGCGAGCACGGTTGCAACCACGCCCAGCGCCAGCGCCGCGCCGATGATCGCGAGAATCAGCCAGCGATTGCGATAGATCGACGCCCACAGGTGCCGGAAGTCGATCTGGATGCCTTCGGTCGGATCGGCGACGACGGGCGCGTCCGCGAGAAAGGCGCGCGGCGCGGGACCGTCAAAGGCGGGCGCGAAATGCGTGTTCATGGCGTGGAGGTCATCCCGGGCTGATCGACGGCGCTCACCGGCCGGCGATGGTCGCAATGTTGAGCAAGGGCGCGGCGGCGAGGAAGTCGCGCCAGGCGGCCTTGACGCCCGACGAGCCGACCACGACCGTGTCGCCGCCCAGGATCTCGGGGTCCTCGGCCTGCCCGCGCTGGATCCGCGTGAGGTCGAACACCGCGCCCGTGCGCTGCCCGTTGATCTCGCGGAACACCACCGCGTTGTTCAGCCGCGCGACGCGGGTGACGCCCTTGGCCATCGCGATCGCGTCGAGCAGCGTGGTCGAGCCCTTGATCTCGAACACCCCCGCATCGGTCACCGCGCCCGACACGGTGACGCGCTGGCTGGCGGAGGAGACCACCTGCACCGTCACCTGCGGGTCGACGATGAAACGCTGGTTGAGCTTCTTGCTGATCTCGGCGGCGAGTTCGATGGGCGTCTTCCCCCCGGCCTGCAGCTTGCCCGCGAGCGGCAGCACGATCGCGCCCGACGCGTCCACCGCGACCTCCTTCATCGACAGGTCCGGCTCCTGGAACACCGTCACCGCGATCGAGTCGAGCGGGCCGATCGCGTAATCGCGCGCGGCACCCGCGGCGCGGGCGGGCACGGCCGCATAGGCGGCTTGTCCCTGCGGCAGGTCCGGCAAGGACTGGCATCCCGCCAGGCAAAGCAGCGCGACAATCGGAACGAAACGCACCACGGGGAGACCTCCATCGCTGCCGGGCCCGCGCACCTTTAACGCTGATCCAGGTGAACGGGACGGCTTTTTTTATCGACCCCGTCCGTAGCATCACCGGGCAGCGTCGTCACCCACCCATTGGCGAGCGCCCAGACGATCAGCAGGATGAAGTTGCGCAGCGGATATTCCACCGCCGAATGCGCCAGCATCACCAGCGCGATCAGCAACCCCGCGGCCCGCAACGGCCAGTCGCGACGCCGCAACGCGGTGGCCGCCGAGCGCGCGAGGATGAGGAGATAGCCGAGCACCGCGAGCAGCCCGACCACCCCCGTCTCGAGCGCGATCTCCAGATACTCGTCATGCGCATGATTGACATATTCCGGGACAACCGAGTCGAGATCCTCGACCGTCGGGTAGATCGAGACGAAACTGCCCAGCCCCGAGCCGACGGGGAAATACTGCTTGGCCGCGGTTATCGCGCCTTCCCAATAGCCGAACCGCGAATCCTCGCTCGCGCCGTGGCCGAACCGCGCGAATACCGGTTGCAGCGCGGGCACGAGCGGCGCGGTCGCCGCCAGCAGCATCGCTCCCGCGCCCGCGAGCAGCCAGGGCCATGCCCGCCCGCCTTTGCCACCCCAGGCGAACAGGATCGCCAGGCTTGCCGCCAGCACGAACGGCAACATCGCGATGCCCATCCGCGAGCCGGTGGCGAAACAGCACAAGGCGAGCACGGGCAGCGTCGCCGCGACCAGCGGGCGGCGTTCGCGCGCAAGCCTCCACCGCCCCAGCCCCGCGGCAAGCGCGATGCCCGACAGGATCAGGTCCGCATTCTGGTTGCGGTTGTTGAACAGCCCCGTCGCCCAGCCGGAGGTCGTATGGACGCTGTCGTACAGATAGGCCGACCCCGCCGCGAACTGGAACACCCCGAGCAGCGCGCTCAACGACGCCAGCGCGAGCACGGTGACCGCCAGCGCCACCCGCTCGCGCGTGAGGCTGCGCGCGGCGGAGAAGTACAGGGCCAGCGCGGGCAGCAACGCCAGCGCGCTTCGCCGCGTGGAATCGGGATCGAGGCTGAGCGCGTGCCATCCGGGCGTCAGAAACGCCGCACGGTCGATCGCCACGACGAGGTCACGCCCGGGCAGCGCGGTCCACAGCGAAGGCGGCAACGGGACGAGTTGCACCAGCGGGATCGCCACGATCACGCCGACCAGCACCCGCGCGGCGAGCGGCACCGTGCGCACTGGCCCCTGCACGATCATCACCGCGATCAGGAAAAGCGCGAGCGCCTCGACGAGCACATTGAACAACAGTCCCGGCCCGCCGCTGACCAGCATCCCGAACACGACCAGGGTGAAGGTGAGCGCGACGCGCACCCGGTCGAGAACGGGGCGTGACGGCGCGGCGCGCACCAACGCCCTTCGCTCGCGACGCTCGCCCGGCCGCCACGCCTGTTCCCCGCTTACCGGCAATGCCCTCTCCACCCGCCGCTTGAAACGCAACGGCTTGAATAGGCTAGCCCGCAATCGCCGTTGGGGGAAGGGCGTCGAATGGGCAGCATTGTCATGGGATTGCCTTTTCGCGGGGCTAGCGGGACAGTTCAGCCGGGCGCGCCCGCCCGCCAAGGACCATGCCCATGCGCCTCCTCCCCGCCGTGACGCTGACCCTGGGACTGATCGCAGCAGGGCGAGCGGGCGCGCAGGCGCTGCCCACCGGGCAGAACCTCACCCCGCTCGCCGCGCCGGGTGCGCGGTTCGACCCGCTGGTCGCCCATGTCGGCCCGTACCCCGACTACCTCGCGGACGGCGCGGCGGCGATCGCGAGGAGCCCGGACGGCACCGAGATGCTGGTGCTGACCAGCGGGTTCAACAAGTTCAACGGCCCCGACGGCAAGGTCCTCCCCGCGCAATCAGGCCAGTACGTCTTCCGCTACCGGATCGACGCGAAGGGCGCGGTGCTGGAGCAATCGCTGGTAGTGCCGAACAGCTTTGGCGGGGTCGCGTGGTTGCCCAATGGCAGCGGGTTCGTGGTCGGCGGCGGGGTGGACGACCTGGTGCATGTGTACCGCCGCTCGGGCACCGGGTTCGCGGAAGCGGGCGCGATCAAGCTTGGCCACGCGGCGGGCAATGGCGTGGGGGTGAAGCCGCAGGCGGCGGGGGTCGCGGTAAGCCCCGACGGCGCGCGCGCGCTGGTCGCGAACTATTACAACGACTCGGTGAGCCTGATCGACCTCGCGGGCGGGCGCGTCATTGCCGAGCAGGACCTGCGCCCGGGCAGGATCGACCCCGCGCAAAAGGGCGTGCCCGGCGGCGAGAACCCGTTCGCGATTGTCTGGACGGATGCCACCCACGCCTGGGTTTCCGCCCCGCGCGACCGGCAGATCGTCGCGCTGGCGGTGAGCGGCACGGGCGTGCAGGTCACGGCGCGCGTCGCGACGCTCGGCGAGCCGACCGCGTTGCTGTTCGACCCTGCGGCCAAGCGGCTGTACGCGACCGAGGACAATGCCGACCGCCTGACGATCGTCGACCTCGCCACCGGCAAGCTCCTCGCCAAGCCGCGCCTCGGCCTCCCCGCCTCGCTCGGCCCGCTGCCCGGCAAGGGGGTGAACCCGAACAGCCTGTCGCGGCTCACCGACGGGCGGCTGCTCGTCACCTATGGCGGCATCAACGCGCTGGCGGTGGTCGCGCCGACCGCTACGGGCGCGGAGGTGCAGGGCCTCGTCCCGACCGGCTGGTATCCGAGCGCCAGCGCCGTCAGCCGGGACGGCGCGCGCGTGTTCGTGGTCAACCGCAAGAGCCCGCCCGGCCCCAACCCGCAAGGCTGCGCGCCCAAACTCGCCATCTATCGCGGCCAGCCGAACGCGTGCGGCGCGGCGAACCAATATATCTTCCAGCTCGAAAAGGCGGGGCTGCTCCAGTTCCCGCTCCCCAACGCGCGCGCGCTGGCCGCGACCACACAGCAGGTCGCCGACAATATCGGCCTGTCGAGCGCCGCCGCCCGAGCCGCTGCCGACGCGCGCATGGCCGCGGTGCGGGCGCGGGTGAAGCACGTCGTGTTCATCATCAAGGAGAACCGCACCTATGATCAGGTGCTGGGCGATCTGGAGGTGGGCAATGGCGACCCCAAGCTCGCGATCCTCGGCGCGCCGCTCACCCCCAACCACCACCAGCTCGCCCGCGGGTTCGTGACGCTGGACAATTTCTACGACTCGGGCGAGCAGTCGAGCACCGGCTGGACCTGGTCCACCGCCGCGCGCACACCCGACCTGCTCGAGAAGACCGCGCCGGTGAACTATGCGCAACGCGGCCTCGCCTATGAGGCGGAGGAGGCGGACCGCTTCATCTACACCGCGCAATCGCAGGCTGAGCGCCGCCGCACCAATCCCAAGACCCCCGACGACGACGACCTGCTGCCCGGCCCCGCCCTCCTCACCGCGCCCGACGCGGACGATGACGGCAAGCCCGGCCAAGGCTTCCTCTGGTATGCCGCGATCCGCGCGGGGCTGAGCGTCCGCAATTACGGCTTCTCCGACGCGTCGGTGTACGACGCGAAGACGCCCGGTGCGGTGCCCGTGGTGCGCGAACCGTGGAAAACGAAGACGCGCATCTACACGCCCGGCGACCGCGCGCTCGCGACGCGGAGCGACCCGTATTTCCGCGGCTTCGACCAGAAGCTCGCCGATTTCTGGCGGGTGGAGGAATGGCAGCGCGAGTTCGCCGCCCAAATCAAATCGGGCAAGATGCCCGCGCTGACGCTGCTCCGCCTCAGCCACGACCATTTCGGCGATTTCGCGGAGGCGGTCGACGGCGTGAACACGGTCGAGACCGAGATGGCGGACAACGACTATGCCGTCGGCGAGGTGATCGAGCGCATCGGCGCGAGCCGGTTCGCGGGCTCGACCTTGGTGTTCGTGATCGAGGACGACGCGCAGAACGGCGCGGACCATGTCGACGCGCGGCGCAGCGTCGCGCTGGTCGCGGGCGCGACGGTGAAGCAAGGCGCGCTGGTGTCGACGCGCTACACCACGGTGAACCTGCTCCGGACGATCGAGGATGTGCTGGGGCTGAAGCCGCTCGGCCTCAACGACGCGCTCGCCGCGCCGATGGCGGACCTGTTCGATCCGTCGCTCACGACGTGGAGTTACCGCGCGACCGCGGCGGACGTGCTCAAGGGCACGCAGCTGCCCATCCCCGCCGACCGTTTCGCGCCCGCTAGGGTTGCAGGGTGCGTGGCCCCGCACGACGCGGCCTACTGGGCGGCGGCGATGCGTGGGCAGGACTTCCGCACGGAGGACAAGCTCGACACGGCGGCGTTCAATACGGCGCTGTGGCGTGGGCTGGGCCGAGGGCCGGAGCCTGTGGTCCGGGATGGTGCGGACTTGCGCGAAGGGCGGGCGGCTTTGCTGGCAGGGGTGTGTTCGTGAGGAGGTGATGACCTGAATGTCCGAAGTTGACCAGCAAACCGCTGCCGCGCTCGGCTGGCCCAAGGCGAAGTACGCGTGGGTCGAGCGCGAGCGCCGGTGGCTGTGCGATGCGGTTCCGCTCGCCCGGGTAGTGCGTGCGGAGCGGTTGCGTGATTTATATGTGACCGGAACGCAGTTACGCCTGCGCGAGGCGACGCCGATTGACGGTGGCGAGCCGATGCGGCGGCTTGGTCGCAAGGCGGATGTGAGCGCGTCGGTGCGGCTGCTCACGTCCATCTACCTCAGCGACGAGGAGTTCCGGCTATTGTCGGGCCTGCCGGGGCGGGTGCTCTGCAAGACCCGCTACTATCTGGGCTGGGTGGACGGGGCGGAGCTATCGGCGGATGTGTTCGAGGGCGCGCTGAGTGGGCTCATGATGGCGGAAGCGGAGTTCGACAGCGTCGAGGCGATGGACGGGTATCGCACGCCGGATTTCGCGGGACGTGAGGTGACGGAGGATGTGCGGTTTACCGGGGGTGAGTTGGTGCGGCATGGCTTGCCAAGTACGGACCTGCGTTAAGACTGCGCGGCGTTGCTCGCGGGAGTGGAGGCGTATGAGTGAGAGCGCGAGCCTATTCGAATAGTGGCGCGACCTTCGCCAGCACCTCGTCCATGATCGCGGCGGGAATGCTTTCCAGCTTGCGAGCGTTGCGCGCCGCCAAGTCGAGGGTGCGGGGCTGGTCGCAGCGGACAATGCCGGTCGTGCTGGTTCCCGCGCCCGTCAGCGATACGGCAAAACCCGCCATGCGCGCGAAATTGCCCCCGCTCGTGATCGGCAAGACCACGGGCGCCTTGGTGAGCCGGTTGAACGCCGAAGGGGACACGATCAGAACGGGGCGGGTGCCTTGCTGCTCGTGCCCCGCCGTCGGGTCGAGCGGCACCAGGTAGATGTCCCCCCGGTTCATCAGATCAGCTCACCCCCCATAGCGGGGGCGGAAAGCCATTCCCGGTCCTCGGGGCCAGGCTCGGTCGCCGCGTCGCATTGCGCCAGCAGCTCTCGGAGCGTGTATCGCGGTCGGGGTTGGGGCTGAACGATCAACCGCCCTTCCTCGACCGCCACGCCTACCTTGGCCCCCGCGTTAAGGTGGAGCAGGTCGAGCATGGCGGGCGGAACCGCAAGCATGACGGAGCCGCCGACCTTGCGAAGGTTGGTCGTGTGCATGATGCCTCCTATGTTATATCGAAGTATAACATAGCTGGGGCAATCACAAGCCTTGTCGTGGTAGGGACATAGAAGGCCGGCCGCGCCGACGGCAAAGCCGCCGGCGTGACGTTGGGGCACCCCGCAAACTAGTACTTTGCGGGGACCCCGGCCGACCGGGTCGGGCTAGCGGCCAGGGGCCGCTCGACCGCCCGTCGGCCGCACAAGGAATTGCGCGCTGGTGCGCGCATCGCGGCGGGCGTGGCCGCCGCTATTCCTTGTGTGCCCAATAAAGCTGCGCGGGCGGCACGTTCCACCACTCCATATCGTGATCGATCCGCGCCCAGTGCGGCGTCAGGAAGTCACGCACCTTCGGCGAGAACTGGTATACCAGGAACGCGCCCCCGACCCGCAGCACCCGATGCGTCGCCGCCGCAATCTCTGGCCCGACGCCGGGCGGGAGGGTGGAAAAGGGGAGCCCCGACAGCACATAATCGGCATGCGCGAAGCCATGGTCGGCGACGATCCGCTCCACATCCGCCGCCGAGCCGTTCACCGCCGAGAAGCGCGGATCGGGGATCGTCCCGCGCAGGTAGCGGACGAAATCGGCGTTGGTGTCGATCGCGATCAATTGCGCCTCGGGCGCCATCCGGTCGAGGATCGGGCGGCAGAAGGTGCCCACCCCCGGCCCGTACTCCACGAACAACCGGCAGTTGGCCCAATCCACCGGCTCCAGCATCTTGCGGATCAGCTTGCCCGACGAAGGCATCACCGAGCCCACCATCACCGGATGTTTAAGGAAACCCTGAAAGAACATGCCCCAAGGCGAGGGCACGCCATCGGCGCGGGGCGCGGAGCGGCGACGGGCGGCGGCGGTGGTGCTGGAAGGCGGCATGGTCCCCGTTCGGCGGCTGTTCGTCGCACCCGCGCTTCGCAGACATGGGGGCTGTGTTCAAGCGCCTGGGTTGTTGGAGGGTTCCGCAGGTGCCGATGGGGGATGCAACCCGCGCCCACGCCCGGTACACCTAGCCCATGCAGGACCGCACCGGGCAAACCGCCGTAATCTTCACCGCCCGCCGCAATGGCGCGGACGAGGCGGGCTACGCCACCGCCGCGGCGGCGATGGAGGCGCGCGCCGCGCTCCAGCCCGGCTATTGCGGTATGGACAGCGTGCGCGGGGCCGATGGCGCGGGGATCACCGTCAGCTGGTGGGCGGACGAAGCAAGCGCGCTCGCCTGGCGGCGAGACGTCGAGCACAGCGCCATCCGCGAGGCGGGCCGCGCGCATTGGTACGACAGCTACGAAGTCGCGGTCGCCACCGTCGGGCGCGCGTACAGCTGGACGCGCGCGTGACCGGTCCCGCGCGCGGCTTCGCGCTGCTGTTCACGGTGATGCTGACGATCGCCGCCGCCAACACCGCGTTGCAATCGGTGCTGCCCGCGCTCGGGCGCGAGCTCGGTGTCGCGGACAATGCGGTCGCGGGCGCGTTCTCCGCCTCCGCGCTGCTGTGGGTGGTCGCCGCGCCGTTCTGGGCCAACCGGTCGGAGCGCTACGGGCGGCGGGCGATGATCCTGCTGGGGCTGGGCGGGCTGACCGTCTCGCTCGGCCTGTGCGGGCTGTTCCTGCTCGCCGGAATCAACCGTTTGTTCGGCGGCGTGACCGCGTTCGCCTGCTTCGTCGGCGGGCGGATGATCTATGGCGGATTGGGTGCCGCCGCGCCGCCCGCGGTGCAGGCGATCGTCGCGGGCGAGACCGGGCCGGAGGAGCGCACGCGCGCGCTGACCCTGCTCGCCTCCGCTTTCGGGCTGGGCACCATTCTCGGCCCGGCGATCGCGCCCTACCTGATCGGCGGGCGGGTCGGCGGGGTGGAGGTCGGGCTGGCGGGACCCGCCTTCGCCTTTTCGCTGTTCGGGCTCACCATGTTGCTGATCGTCCGCGCGACGCTCCCCGCCGACGGCGCGGCGCGCGGCGGGGGCAAGGCGAGCGCCTACCCCTCTATCGGCGGCGAGCCGACCGGCGCGAGCGTGCGCGCCGCGACCGGGAGCCATGCGGAGACGGTCGGCTATCTCGACCGCCGCGTGCGCGGGTGGCTGGTGGCCGGGCTGGTCAGCGGGCACGCGCAGACGATGACCAGCCAGGCGATCGGCTTTCTCGTCATCGACCGGCTCCAGCTCGCCCCGGCGTCCGCGCTGGAGCCGACCGCGATCATCCTGATGATGGGCGCGGGCGCGTCCTTGCTCGCGCAATGGGGGGTGATCCCGCTGCTCGACCTGTCGCCGCGCGCGCTGGTGCTATGGGGACTGGTGCTCGCGGCGGCGGGCTGCGCCGCGACGGGGCTCGGCACCTCGCTCTACGCGCTCGCCACCGCCAACGCGCTCGCTAGCCTGGGGTGGGGCTTCACGCGGCCAGGCTACACCGCGGGTGCATCGCTCGGCGTCGGCGCGGATGCGCAAGGCTCGGTCGCGGGCAAGGTGACGAGCGTCAACGGCGCGAGCTTCGTGCTGGGGCCGAGCATCGGCGTGGGGCTGTACCAGCTGTCGCACGCGCTGCCGTACCTGGTCGCGGCGGGGGCGTGTCTGGGATTGCTGGGGTATTGCTGGCGGGGGTTGCGGCCGACAGGCGCGAGGATCGGTCGTGGATGAACCGCCGCGCCTCCGCGGCGTCTCAGCCGCCCGGCATCAGCACCGGGACGACCGGCGTGAACCGGCGCTCGACTGGCCCGCTGCCCGAGCGAAGCGTGGGCAGCGGAAAGAAGCGCCGGGGCACGATGCGGTGCAGCGGGCTGGGGTCGCTGGGCGGCGGCGGGGTGGTGAAGGTGGTGGTGATGCCGTTGACGAACTGGATCGGGAACATCGTCGCCTGCTTGGACAGGCCCACGTCCATCTTGACGCCTTTGCCCGACGGCTCGGCCCCTTCATAGATCATCGCCATCCAGCCCGGGTTCTCCGGCCCGAGATTGGTGAGCGTCTTGGTCGCGGGATCGTAGAAGTCGTACTCGATGTGCTGCTCGGCATAGCCCGTGTTGAACCGCTTCGGATTGGTGGTCAGGCGAATCTTCACCAGCTTGCCTGATCCCGGATCGTTGGCGAGGATGGGATAGATGCCCTGCCCGTCGTTGATCGTCCTGTTGTACCCGCGCAGCGCGATCTTGTGCTGGCCCAGGTCCATCCGGACGACATGATAGATGCCGTCATCGGTGTAGACGACGCCATAGCGCGACCAGTGAAAGCTCAGCCGCGTCAGCCCGGTATTGCGGATGTCCTGTGCCAGCGTTGCCATCGAATATGGCCGGAAATCCGTTGTCACCGCCGCCATGTCGTCGGGGCCGCCGTCGCTGCCCACGCCAAAGTCGCTTGGCGTCATGTTCCAGTTGTCGATCAGCGGCGCGGCCTGCGACACGTACAGCAGCCCGGGGCCGTCCTTCTGTCCATGCAGCATCGCAACCAGATGCTGGAGGTATTGCCAGGTCAATCGGCTCTGCTCCTGCGTCAGGCCAGCAATCGCGGGAGCATCGACATAATCCTTGTCCTTGCCCGTCGGGATCGCAATTTTGGGGGCGCGGGCCAGCAGCGCCTCGACCAGCATCGTTTCCGACGTCAGCGAGCAGCCGACATCGGCCTCCATCTCCGCGGTATCGGCCAGATTATAGTATTTGCCATTGCCCGGGTTCTGCCAGGTCATCGCCGCCTGCGGGTAGTTCGCCTTGATCCAGTCGTGGAGCGCGGCGGCCAGCGCCTTTACCACCGCGGGATCGGTCTGGTTCAGCACCGGCATTCGCGGGATCATGCACCAGCCATCGGGGTTGCACGACGTCGCGCCGTCCCGGGTGTTGAGCAGCAGCGACACATCGGTCGCCGCCTTGGCCGAGAGGCTGGGCTTTGGATCGAACGGCATTTGGCCCGACAGGGTCGTCCTGGCGGCGGCGGGCGAGGCGAGCGCGACGGCGGCGGCCGTGGCAAACAGGGTCTTTCTGCCGAGCATATAATGGTCCCTCCACGCCGCCGACGCGAACCTCGCGGGCGGCTTAAAGCAGAGACGGAAGCGCGCGACAATGCGGACAGCGCGGGCCGAACCCGTCGCCTTAACTCTCCCGCGCCGCGCTGGGCAGCGCGAAGCCGATTGGTTGCAGCGCGGTGGCGTCCTGTTTCAGGCGGCTCGCCATTTGTTCATAGTCACGCTCGGTCTCGGGCGTGACGCTCGCGCGCGACTCGCGGAGCGCCTCATCGAAATCGACCATCCATACCTCCGCCGCCTTGAGGCTGCGGCGCAGCGCGATTAGCCCCGCGCGGCGGACCACATCGCCTAGGTCAGCGCCCGTATAGCGCTCGGTCCGCGCAGCGACCGAGTCGAGATCGACGTCGGAGGCGAGCGGCATCTTTTCCGTCTGGATGCCGAGTATCCGCCGCCGTCCTTCCAGCGACGGCACGCCGACATAGATCAGCTCGTCGAACCGCCCCGGGCGGAGCAAGGCGGGATCGACCAGGTTGGGCCGGTTGGTCGCGCCGATCACCACCACCGATTGCAGCTCCTCCAGCCCGTCCATCTCAGCGAGAATGGTGTTGACCACGCGCTCGGTCACCTGCGGCTCGCCCATGCCGCCGCCGCGCGCCGGCACCAGCGAGTCGAGCTCGTCGATGAAGATCACCGTCGGCGCGACCTGGCGCGCGCGGGCGAACAGGCGGGTGATCTGTTGCTCCGACTCGCCATACCATTTGGAGAGGAGATCGCTCGACTTGGTGGCGATGAAGTTCGCCTCCGACTCGCGCGCCACCGCCTTGGCGAGCAGCGTCTTGCCTGTGCCCGGCGGACCGTAGAGCAGGAACCCCTTGGCGGGCCGGATGCCAAGCCGCCGGAACGCGTCCGGGTCCTTGAGCGGTAGCTCGACGCCCTCCTTCAGCCGCGTCTGCGCGTCGTCGAGCCCGCCGACATCCTCCCAGCGGACGCGCGGCGCTTCCACCATCACCTCGCGCATCGCGCTCGGCTGGACCCGCTTCAACGCACCGAGAAAGTCGTCGCGCGTCACCGACAGCGTGTCGAGCACTTCGGGCGGGACCGTCCGCTCCTCCAGGTTGAGCCGCGGCATGATCCGCCGCACCGCCTCGATCGCGGCCTCGCGCGTCAACGCCGCCAAGTCCGCGCCGACAAAGCCGTAGGTGGTTCGCGACAGTTCGGCCAAGTCGACGCCCGGATCGAGCGGCATCCCGCGGGTGTGGATGCCGAGGATTTCGCGCCGCCCGCGCTCGTCGGGGACACCGACCACGATCTCGCGGTCGAAACGGCCGGGCCTTCGCAAGGCCTCGTCGATTGCCTCCGGCCGGTTGGTGGCGGCGATCACGACGAGGTTAGCGCGCGCCTCCAGCCCATCCATCAGCGTCAGCAGCTGCGCGACCAAGCGCTTCTCCGCCTCGCCCGATACCTGCCCGCGCTTGGGTGCGATCGAGTCGACCTCGTCGATGAACACGATGGAGGGCGCGTTCTTGGTCGCCTCCTCGAACACGTCGCGCAGCCGCTTCTCCGATTCGCCATAGGCGGAGCCCATGATCTCCGGCCCGTTGATCAGGAAGAACTGCGCGTCGCTCTCGTTCGCGACCGCACGCGCGAGCCGGGTCTTGCCGGTGCCGGGCGGGCCGTAGAGCAGCAAGCCCTTGGGCGGCTCGACGCCCAAACGCTGGAACAGCTCAGGGTAGCGAAGCGGCAGCTCGACCATCTCGCGCAGCTGATCGATCGTCGCGCCCATGCCGCCGATGTCGTCATAGGTGACGTCCGCGCGGCGCGCCTGTTGCGGCTCTTCGTACTCGGGGCGCAGCTCGATCTCGGTATTCTCGTCGATATGCACGACGCCCTTGGGCGTAGTGGAGACGACGAGCAGCCGCACCTCCTGCAACGCATAGGCGGGCGCGTTCACCATCTGGCGGACATTGGCGGGCAGGCCCTGCGGCCCGACGCGTTGCTGGCCCGCGGTCGCGACGATGTCGCCTTGCGTCAGCGGGCGACCGTAGAAGGTCCGCTGCAACGCCGCGCCCGAGCCCTGCAGCCGCAGATTCTGCTGCGCGGGCGCGAACACCACGCGGGTGGCGGGCTTGGACTCGGCGCGGCGCACTTCCACGAAATCGCCCGAACCGACGCCCGCATTGGCGCGCTGGAGCCCGTCGAGACGAATGATCTCCAGCCCCTCATCCTCGCGGTAGGGCAGCACCGCGCGCGCGGGCGTGGTCTGCTTGCCGACGATCTCGATCACGTCGCCCTCGGTCAGCCCCAACGCCTGCATCAGCGTGCGGGGGACATGCGCCAGCCCGCGGCCCGAATCTTCGGGGCGGGCGTTCGCCACCTGGATCTTGCGGGTGGGCGCGTCGACATCGGCCATGGCATTGTTCCTCGCGGGCAGGCAGGCGAAGCGACCGAGGCGGGACGGGGGTTCCCCGCTACCGGCATGAAAAAAGGGCCACCCTTTGCAGGGCGGCCCGTGAAAGTTTTTAGGAGAGGATGCCTGAAAGGCCTGCTCTATGTGCAGTGCAGCATGACATTCCGCAAGTGCGAAAAGCATTGCCACGATTGCATTTTGTGCAATCATATTTCGCCTGTCCGTCAAAGCCGGTTGAAGCGCGCTCGCGGGCGCGGCAACCTCCGATTCAGAACCCGACCGCCACATAGCAGGACCGATGCGCCGCCTACCCCCGCTCACCGCGATCGAAGCATTCGTCCAGGTCGCGCGGCTCGGCTCAATCAAGGCCGCCGCGCAGGAACTCAGCTTGTCCGCGCCCGCGCTCAGCCGCCGGGTGCAGGCGCTTGAGCGCTTCATCGGCAAGCCGTTGTTCGAGCGGCGGCACCAGGCGCTGGCGCTCAACGCCGATGGCGAGCGGCTGCTGGCGGGGCTGTCGCCCGCGCTCGACAGCATGTCGGACGCGGTGGAGGGAATGACGAGCGGCACCGAAGTGCTGCGGCTCCGGCTCGGCGTGCTGCCGCTATTCGCCTCGCAGCGACTGTTCCCGCGCCTGGCGGAGCTACGCGCCGCACATCCCGAGTTGCATCTCGATATCGACACGGGCACGCACGCGCTGACCCGCCTCGGCGACGGGCTAGACGCCGCGATCGTGCTCGCGCGCGAGATCGACCCCGCGCTGGAGGCGACGCGGCTCGATCGAAATTCGGTGTACGTCATCGGCGCAAAGTCGCTGCTCACCGGCCCCGACCCGATCACCCGCCCCGAACAGCTTGTGACGCTCACCGCTTTGCTCCACCGCGAGATGCCCGACACCTTCACCAACTGGAAGATCGCGGCGGGGGTGCCCGAGCTTGAGCCGCTGGCGATCGACTATCTCGACTCGGGCGCGCTGATGCTGGAGGCGGCGGCGCAGGGGCTGGGCATCGCGTTCATGCACGAGGCGCATTTCGAGGACGCGCATGACGAGCGGCTCGCGCGGCTGTTCGGGATCGGGGTGGAGAGCCCGTACAGCTATTGGTTCGCCTGTCGCCCCCGCGCGATGCAGCAGCGGCCGGTGAAGCTGTTCCACGACTGGCTGATCGGCGCGCTCGGCAAGCAGGCTTGACT
>CAXTTU010000003.1:0-39761 GCA_964247225.1 uncultured Sphingomonas sp.
CACCAGCGTGCCGCCGAGCGCGAGCGCGCCCGCCGAGTCGAGCACCAGCGTGCCCGCGGACGACACACCGCCGCTGTCGCTGACCAGCGTCAGCCCGGATGCGCCGGTGATGCCGCCACCCGTGGAGGTGATGTCCACCCGTCCACCGGCCGCCTGCGTCACGCCCGCCGCGCCCAGCGCCACCGTGCCGCCGCGCACCAGATACGCGCCGCCCGCGCTCACCGCGCCCGGAAGCGAGACGAGCCCGCTCGCGCTGGCCGCGAGATCGCCGCCCGTCGTCGCGCTGCCCAGGTTCAGGTCGCCTGCGCTGGCCGCCAGCACAGCGCCCCCCGTCGAGGCGACGCGGGTCAGCGTCACGGTTGCGCCGTTCACGTTAGCGCTTGCGGCCGTCAGCGTGCCGCCCTTCACCGCCCCCGCCGAGGTCACGCTCACCGCGCCGCCGCCGAGATCGCCGAACGTCACGCCACCCATGCCCGCAAGCTTCACCGCGCCGACGGTGTTGACCGTTCCCCCGAGCGACACGACGCCGCTTGCATTCGCGCCAAAATTGCCCGCGACCGAGGCACTGCCCAGCATCACGTCCCCCGCGCTCGCGGTCAGCGTCGCCGCACCGGTGGAGGTCACATTCGCGAGCTGAACGCCGCCGCCGGTCACCGTCACGGTTCCGCCGGTGACCGTACCGCCGCCGATCGCGCCGCCCGAGGTCAGCATCACCGCCCCGCCGGTCAGGTCGGTGAAGCCCAGCCCGCGCATCCCGGCGACCTGGAGCACGCCGCCCGCCGTCACCGGACCCGCGAAGGTCACCGCGCCGCTCGCGCTCGCGTTGAGGTCGCCCCCTGCCTTGCCGCCGCCGAGCACCAGATCACCCGCGCTCGCCGCCAGCGTCGTGTTGCCCGTCGAGGCGATGCGGGTCAGCGAAACGCTTCCCCCCGTCGCGCCGATGCTCCCGCCCGTCACCGTCCCGCCGCTCAGCGCACCGCCCGACATCAGCGTCACCGCGCCGCCGGTCAGGTCGGTGAACGTCAGCGACTGCCCGGCTGTCAGTTTCAGCGCCCCGCCCGCCTTGACCGCGCCGGTCAGCGACGCGCCCCCGCTCGCACCCGCGGCAAGGTCGGTCCCCACCGTCGCGCCGCCCAGCTTCAGGTCGCCCGCGCTGGCGGTCAGCGTCGCCGCGCCGGTCGCCACGAGATTCGCAAGCTGAACGCCGCCGCCGGTCACGGTCACGGCTCCGCCCGTCACCGTCCCGCCGACCAGCGCGCCGACCGAACTCAGCGCCACCGTGCCGCCCGTGAGGTCGGTGAACGTCAGCGTCCGCCCGCCCGTCAGCTTCAGCAGGCCACCCGCGGTGACCGCGCCGGTTGTTGCAATGCCCCCCGTCGCGCTTGCCGTGAGGTCGGTCTTTACCGACCCGCCGCCGAGCGTCACATCGCCCGCCGTCGCCGCCAGCGTCGCGCTGCCGGTGGAGGACAGGCCGATGAGCGACACGCTCCCGCCGGTCGCGCCAATGCTCCCACCCGTGAGAGTCTTGCCGGTCAGTGCGCCGACTGAGTTCAACGTCACCGCGCCGCCGGTCAGGTCGGCGAACGTCAGCGACTGCCCGGCCGACAGCTTCAGCGCCCCGCCCGCCGTGACGGAGCCGGTCAACGACACGCCCCCGCTCGCGCTGGCGGTGAGGTCGGTCGCCACCGTCGCGGTGCCGAGCGACAGGTCGCCCGCATTGGCGGCCAATGTCGCCCCGCCAGTCGACGACAGGCCGGCGAGCGTCACGCTCGCCCCCGAGACGCCCACCGCGCCGCCGGTGACCGTGCCGCCGTTGATCGCGCCCTTGGACGAGGCGTTGACGCTTGCGCCGCTCACATCGGTGAAGCTGAGCCCACCCGTCCCGGTCAGCACCGCCGCGCCGCCCGCCGTCGCCCCGCCCCGCAGCAACAGCGACCCGCTCGCATTCGCATTGAAGTCGCCGCCGACCTTCGCGCCGCCAAGCGTCAGGTCACCCGCGCTCGCCAGCGTCGCGCCGCCCGTTGACGCGACGCGGGTCAGCGTCACGCTCCCGCCCGTCACACCGACGCTCGCGCCCGTGATCGTGCCCGCGCCGAGCACGCCGCCCGAGCTGAGCATGACCGTGGCACCCGTCACATCGCCGAGCGTCAGCGCCTTGGTGCCGGCGAGGTTCACCGCGCCGCTCGCGTTGATCGCGCCGCCGACACTGGTCGTGCCCGTTGCGTTCAGCGTCACCGCGCCCGCCGTCACCCCGCCGCCGATCGACAGGTCGCCCGCGGTCGCGGACAGGTTGACGAGATTGGTCCCGACATTGATCGAGGTCGCGCTGATCGAGCGCGCGGCGAGCGACACCGGCCCGCCGGTCAGCGCACCGAGCCGCACGTCGCCGCCGACCGTCACCGCCAAGCCGCCGCCCATTCCCGCCGACAGCGCGATCGCGTCGCCCGCGTTGAGCCCGGTCGCGCTGCCGTTCGGCGCGGTGACGGTGAGCTTGCCCATCGTGCTGGTCAGGAAGGGCGAGCGGATGTCGTGCGTCGAGGCGACCTGCACGTCGCCTACCGCGGTCAGCCCGCCATTGAGCACCACGTCCGCGGGACTGTTACCCAATGTCGCCACGCTGGCGGCGCCGCTCGCATTCACCGCGCCCAGCGTCAGCGCCCCCTGCGCGGCGACCGCGACGTTGCCCGCACCGCCGGTGGTCGTCAGGCTCGCCACGTCGAGCGTGCCGCCCGAGCTGAGCGCAACCGGTCCGGTCGCCATGATCGCGCCGCCGCGAAGGCCCGAGCTGCCCGCGTTGATCTTCACGTCGCCCGCGGTCAGCGTCGCATAGCTGACGCGCCCACCCGTCAGCGCCGCACTGTTCGCCTGGACCGCACCGGTCGAGAGCGCGCCGCCCCCTGCATCGAGCGTCGCACTACCCGCCGCAACGGTCACCGCGCCCGTGCTGATTCCGCCCGCGCCGCCAAACAGCACCAGCGGATCGGTGAGCGACAGCGCGCCCGTGGTGATCGCCGCATCCGTACGCACGCCGCCATTGACCACCAGCGCGCGCGCGTTGACCGCGCCGAGCGTGATCGCGTTCGCGCCCGCGTTGACCGCGACGATCGACTGGCGCGCAACCCCGCCGTTGAGCGTCGAGGCCTTGTCGAGCGACACCGCGCCGCCGGTCGCGCTCAGCGCCAGCGGTGCGTTCCCCTTCCCCAGCATGTCGGCATTCAGCACCAGGCCGCTCAGCCCGGTCAGTGAGCCGCCCGTGGTCGCCACCGTAATCGCGCTGCCCGCACCCTGCGTGCCGTTCAGCACCACCGAACGCCCGCTCACCAGGTAATTGCCGCCCGCGGTGACGGGGCCGAGGACCTGCACGTCCCCGGTCGCGGTCAACAGGACGTCGCCGCTTCCGGTCGCGCCGCTGACCGCGATCGTTCCCGCGTTCACGCGCACCCTGCCGCCGGTCACGCGCGCCAAGGTCGCCGCGCCCGCCGCGGCGGACACGTCCAGGTCGCCGCCCGCGCTCAACGTCGCGCCGGTTCCGGAAGCCAGACCCGTCACGTCGCCCGTCCGCGCGGTCACCAGCAGCGCGCCCGTCGTGCCGAGATCGGTCGCTCGCACGCTGTTGCCCGTCACGTTTGCCGACCCGGCGCGCACCGTGCCGCCGAGCACCGCGTCCGCGTCCGACTGGACGGTGAGCGCGCCCGTCAGCGTCAGCGTGCCGGTCACGGACACATTGCCGCCGACGCTGGTCAGCGACGCCGCGCTCGCATTGCCGCCGCCGAGGCTGAGTGGCCCGGCGGTGGTCGACAGCACCGCCGCGCCGCCGCCGATCGCGCCCACATTGAGCGTCGTGCCCGAGGCGGTGACGCCGCCCGCGCCCGACAGCGTTCCCACCGACAACGCCCCGCCGCTGGTGACCGACACGCGGCCTGACGTGCTTGTCACGGAAGCGAGGTTGAGCGGCATGCCCGAGGCGAGCAGCACGTCGCCGTCCGCGCTCGCCGCAGAGGTGATGTTGAGCGCGCCCGTCGCGGCAAGGTCGATGCCCTGCCCAGCGCCGCCGACCGCCAGCGAACCGACCGTGAGGTCGCCGCCCGTCGCACGCGCGGTGAACGCGTCACGCAGCGTCAGCGCGCCGAACACCGGCGCCACCGCCGACAGCGCGGTCGCTCCGGTCGCCGGGTCGCTGCCCGCCGCGGTCAGCCCGACCAGCGCGCGCGCGTTCACCGCGCCGAGCGTCAGCGTCGCCGCCGGATCGGCGTTGAACACCGCGACGCGCAGCGCCGGTGCGGTGATGCTGCTGTCGGGGGCAAAGGCGACGCCCGCCGTGCCCGTCGTCTGCAGCCGGATGAACTGCGTCGGGTCGATCGAGGTCGAGGCGAGCCTGACGCCGCTGCCGCCGCTGATACCGCCCGTGGTCGCGCTGAGATCGACCGACCCCGCGCTGGTGATGGTCGCGCCCGCGCCGAGCGCGACGGACGCGCCCGTGAGCTGGAGCGAGCCCGCCGACACCGTACCGCCCAGCGACGCGACGCCGCCGGCCGTGACCTGGAACAGCCCGCCGACCGTGCCGCCGTTGAACGCGACGTTACCCGGCGCGCTCGCGGTCAAGTTCCGACCGGCACCCACCGCGTTGCTGAACGAAAGTCCGCCCGTGGCGGCGAGGAGCGTCGCGTCGCGCGCGGCACTTACCCCGCCGAGGCTCACGCTGCCGCCGTTTACGCCGATATCGGTGCCCGTCGAGGTGACAACCCCCGCGGTGATCGCCCCGCTCGTGCCGAGGGTGACGCTTGCCCCCGTCAGCGCGCCCGAGAAGATCGTGCCCGTGCTGTTCAGCGTCAGCGCGGCGTTCGCGGCGATGTTGCCGGTCGTCAGGTCGCCCGCGGACGTGGTCAGCGCCACACCGCCGGCGTTCGCGGAGATGTTGCCGACCGTCAGCGACGATCCGCCCAGCGTCACCGCGCCCGCGTTGATCGCCCCCTGCCAGCTCTGCGCACCCGTCAGCATCGCGGTTAGCGTTCCGCCGATCGTCGACGCGCCCGTGACGGTGATCGACGTCGGCGGCGTGGTCGCGCCCAGCGTGACATTGCCCGACGTGCCGAACCCGCCCACGCTCAGCGCGCCCGCGCTATCGATCGCGACGTTCCCGCCCGTGCCCGTCGTGCCGACGAACCCCACCGTCGTGTTGCCCGTACCCGTCAGCGCCACCGCCCCGCGCGCACGGATCGAAGTGGCGGTGATCGCGCCCGCGCTGTTCAGCGTCACCGACGTGTCGGAGCTGAGCGCCCCGGCGCTGATCCCCGACGCTTGCAGCGACAGCGGCCCGTTCAGCGTCACGTCGCCGACCGTCAGCGCGGTCGTGCGAACGAGGCCCGAGGTCAGCGACGCGCCCCCCGACGCGCCGAGCAGATTGCCCGCGGTGACGGTCCCGAGCGACAAGGCCGAGCCCGCGTCGGCGGTGCGGATCGCCAGATCGGATTGCCGGTTGCCGGTCGCCAGCGTCGATGTCGGGTCGAACGCGATCGCCGCGCCGGGATCGGTGACGGTGAGCGACAGCGGCCTCCCCCCGACGCCCGCGCTGTCCGACCGGAGCAGGAGATGCGGCGAGCCGGTGATGCCGCCCGCGCCCGCGGTGATCGCCACCTCGCCCGCCGCCGACTGCGTGACGCCGAACGCGGGCGAGCCAAGCGTCACGCCCGTGCCCGTCACCCGGTATGCGCCGCCCGCGGTCACATTGTCCGTGATCCCCGCCACCCCGGCGGCGTTCACGACCACATCGCCCCCCGCGCTCAACCGGTTGGCGCGCACGTCGCCGATCGTCGAGACGAGCCGCATCGCGTTGGCGCTGCTGGTCACCTGCGGCACGTTCAGGGCTGCGCCGGTGAGCGACACGTCGCCCCTCGCCGTCACGCCGGACGCAATCAACAGCGCCCCGCTCGCTGTCGCCGTCACTGCGTCCCCTGCGGAGATCGACGCCGCGCTCAGCCCCGCGCTCGAGCTGAGCGCGACCCCGCCATCCGAGGTGAGCGAGCCCGCGCTGATCCCGTTCGCGTTCAGCACCATCGTCGAATGGGTCTTTACCGCGCCGACGGTCAGCGCCGTCTTCACCGACAGCCCTTCGCTCTGCGCCGCCGATCCGATCGCGCTCGTCAGCGCGCCCGCGGTGACGTCGCCGAGCGACACGGTGCCTGCCTGGTCGTGCAGGGTGATCGCGAGCGTCGCCTGCCCGTTATTGCCCGCCAGCAGCCTGGAGCCGCCCGCGAAATTGATGTCGGTCCCGCCCGGCCCCGTGGTGATCAGCGACAGGGTCCCCGCGCCGCCCGCCGCCGCCGAGGTCAGCGTCAGGTTGGACGCGCCGGTGATCGCGCCGGTGGTCGCCGTCACCGTGACCGCTCTGCCCGCCGTCTGCGCGACCGAGCCGGGACCGCCGCCCAGCGCCACGCTCGCGCCCGAAACCTGATAATCGGTCGCCGCCGTTACGTTGCCCGTGATGTTTACCGCACCGTTCGCGCCGATCTGCGCCATCGCCGCCGACTTGAGCGCGCCCGTGGTCGTCAGCTTGACGAAACCGCCCGTGTCCGCGACCGATCCGGCGACGGTGACGGGATTGAACGGCGTCGGCGGCGTGCCCGCGGACAGGACGATGCCGCTGCCGGACGCGCTGGCGGTTGTCACCGAAGCGTCCACCCGGAGCAACGCGTCGGTCACCGACGTCTGCGACGCGATCGCGAACAGCGCGTTCTGGCCGCTGACCTGGCCGGAGATCACCGACGTCGTCGACGGCGCGATCGCGGTACCCTTGGTCAGGATGACCGACAAGGGGCTGTTCGCGGCGTAGTTGACCGTGACATCGTTCGCCACCACGAACGCGACGTCCTGCCCGGTGGCGGTAAAGCTGCTCTGCCGGCCGCCGCCCGTCGCCGCGTCCGCGACGATCTCGGGCGCGACCAGCACCAGCCCGCGGTTGCTGCCCTCGACCGAGATGGTCGCGCCCGCGTTGACGTGGATACCCTTGGCGCCCGGCAAGGCGGCGAAGTCGAAGCCGACCTTGTCACTGGCTCCAGTCTTCAGGAACTTGTCGCTGTCCACCGCCAGGGTGGTGAGCACCAGCGAGCCGGTGGCGATGTTCGCGTTGGCCCCGACCACGATGCCGTTCGGGTTGTATACCCACACCGCCACCGTCCGCGACGCATACAGGGTTCCAAGCAGCTGCGACGACAGCCCCTTGCTGTTCATGTCGATATTGAGCACCGCCGCAGGCGAGTTAGGCAGCACACCCGGAACGCCGCTGCGCTGGTCGTAGAAGTTGACCACATCCTTTTCGGGGATGTTGAAGCCGTTCTTCCAGGTGATCACCGAATTTTGCGCGGTCAGCCCGATGTTCAGCGTCGACGATTTCGTCGCCGGGTTGGTGATGATCGGCGTGATCACCGGCGCGCTCACCCCGGGAATGCCGCTCGGGATCGCCGTGGCCGGATCCGGCAGCGACAGGGCCTGCGCGCCCGCGACCCCGGCGAGCGCGACACCGCCCGTCAGCGCGGTGGTCACCGTCATCGCAAGGCGCAAGCGGCGGGCGGGACTGAGCATGGCGGCGTTCCTCCGGGCGCGGTTCATCGCGCGGGTCCTCTGAATTGTGCGGTCAACGATAGCAGAATCCGGTTCGACGGGCGCCCCATATCGAGCATCGAAACCTTGTCTTGCGGGTGCGCGTACAACGCTTCCAGCAGCAATCGGCCGGGCAGCGCGAAGCGGGCGCCGCCGCCGAAGCTGTGATAGGTGCGGTTGTTTTCCACCAGGTTACGGTCGAGATTGTTGACGTACGCGATGTCGTAGAAGCCGAATAGCTGCGTCCCGAACAGCCGGGTCAGCGGCAGGTCCGCGCGCAGCTCGCCATGCCCGCCGACCACCCGGTCGCCGCTCGCCGCGCCCGGATCATAGCCGCGCCCGACGGTAAGGTTGCCGATCGACAGCTCTTCGTAATTGAGCAGCGCGCGGTCCGCCCATTGCCCCTGCACGCCCGCCATGACGCTGAACACGCGGCCCAATCCGACCGTCGCATCGACCGCCCCGCGCAGCACCAGCGCGCGCGAGTCGCCGTCGACGCGCGAGGTGAGCACCCCGTCCGCGAATCCGACCTTGCTCGCCCCGAACAGCCCCACGCCCTTGCGCAGGTCGAGCGAGCCGGTCAGCGAAAAGGCGGTCGCACCGTTGAACCGCACCCGGCGATAGTCGCCGTCGAGCCCCACAAAGAACACGCGCAGCTTGTCGGTGGTGAGCGGCACGGTCGCACCGCCCGAGCCCACCGTCGACAGCTGGTTGATGAAGTCGAACCCGGCGCGCGCGCGCACGTTCTTGCGCAGCGAGCGGAGCAGCGGGCGCTGGAGGTCGATCCCCGCGATCAGCGTGTCGGTCCGGTATTGCAGCGCGCCGAGGTCGGGCCGCGACCAGGCATAGGTGATCCGCGCGCCCAGCGTGGTCCCGTTCGCGTCGAGCCCCGCGACATGCCCCGCCTGCGCGATGATCTGCTTGTGGAAATCATAGCTCGCCGACGCGCCCACATAGGTGAGGTCGGACAGGCCGGTCAGCCCATACAGCTCGCCGCGCGCATACACGCTCTCGCGCCCGAGAAAGCGCGAATTGTAATTCTGCGTGTTGGCGAGCAGCGAGAAACGGCGGAACGCGACCGTCAGCTCGCCGATAACCGTGCCCTGCTCGGCCCCCGCCGGGCGCAGCGACAGCTGCACCTGCAGGCCGGGCGTGTCGCCCGCGAGCAACAACAGCCGCTCCGCCTCATGCTCGTTCAGCGGGTCGAGCGCCTTGATCCGCTCGATCCGGTCGCGCAGCAGCTTCTGGTACGGGCCCGCATCGCCGCGCACGCGCACCTCGACGATGCGCGCGGTGACGACCTGGAGCGTGAGCTCGCCGCCGGTGATCTCCTGCGCGGGGATCTGGACGGAGGCGACATAGCCCGCGCGCTGGAGCGCGGCGTTGGCACGGTCGCGAAGGTCGCACACCACGCGGATCGACTGGTCACCCCTGGGCGCGGTCAGGGGCGTGAGCAGGTCGGCGATCTCGGGCGCGAGCGCGCTGCCGTCGGGGCGCGTGAACCGCACCGTGTTGAGCGTCAGCCTGAGCGGCGACTTGTCGAACGGGCAGGCGGGCTGCGCCAGCGCGCCGCGCGAATCGACGCTGGCGGAGGACTCGACCTGGCGATCAGGCGTCGGCGGCGTGACTTCCTGGCGCGTCGGCAACGAGACCTGCGCCGCCACGGGCCCCGCACCCGCCAGCGCCGCGGCCGCCGTCACCGGCCACCATCCCCGCCCCCGTCCAATCATCCGCTCACCCCTGTTGCGCGCCAACTCCTACCGAAAAACCACTCACCTTCAACCGGTAAAGCGGAACCTTTCCGAAGGCCCGAGTTCGCGCATGGGACAGGCGAGCCGCCCGAGCGCCCTTGCGCCACACCGGGTTGGCGTCGCCTCCGGCCCGCCCCTACATGCCGCCCCATGCTTCGGCTGACCAATCTCACCCTGCCGCTCCACCATTCGGACGAGGCGTTGCCCGCCGCGATCCGCGAGCGGCTGCGTATCGCGCCGCGCGATCTGGTGCGCCACAGCATCGTCCGCCGCGGCCACGACGCGCGCGACAAGGCGGACATCCAGCTCGTTTACACCGTTGACGTGACGGTGCGCGACGAGGCGGCGGTGCTCGCGCGCTGTCGCAAGGATCGGGGCGTCGCGCGCGCGCCCGACACCAGCTATCGCCACGTTCACAAGGCACCCGCAGGAGCCCCGCGCCCGGTGGTGATCGGCGCGGGGCCGTGCGGATTGTTCGCCGGCCTGATCCTCGCGCAAATGGGCTTCCGCCCGATCATCCTCGACCGCGGCAAGGTCGTGCGCGAGCGGACCAAGGACACCTGGGGGCTGTGGCGCAGGAGCGTGCTCAACCCCGAATCGAACGTCCAGTTCGGCGAGGGCGGCGCGGGCACCTTTTCCGACGGCAAGCTCTACAGCCGCATCAGGGAGCCGCGCCACCTCGACCGCAAGGTGCTGGCCGAGTTCGTCCGCGCGGGCGCTCCCGCTGAGATCCTCACCGAAGCGCACCCGCATATCGGCACCTTCCGGCTGGTGACGATGGTGGAGAACATGCGCGCGACGATCGAGAAGCTCGGCGGCGAGTATCGCTGGCAGAGCCGGGTCGACGGCATCCACGTCGAGCCCGATTCGAAGGGCGTCCGCCGCGTGCGCGGGCTGTACCTCCACACCGGCGAGTATCTCGAGGCGGAGCGGGTCGTGCTGGCGATCGGGCACAGCGCGCGCGACACGTTCGCCACCCTTCACGCGGCGGGGGTGCATGTCGAGGCCAAGCCCTTCTCGATCGGGGTGCGGATCGAGCATCCGCAGTCGTGGATCGACCGCGCGCGCTTCGGCCACAATGCGGGCCACCCGATCCTCGGCGCGGCGGAGTATCACCTGTCGCACCATTGCTCGAACGGGCGCACCGTCTACAGCTTCTGCATGTGCCCGGGCGGCACCGTCGTCGCGGCGACCTCGGAGGAGGGCCGGGTCGCGACCAACGGCATGAGCCAATATGGGCGGAGCGAGCGCAACGCGAACTCCGGGTTCGTGGTCGCGATCGACCCCGCGCGGGACTTTCCCGGCGATCCGCTTGCGGGGCTCGCGCTTCAGCGGCATTGGGAGGAACGCGCGTTCGTCGCGGGCGGGTCGACGTACAAGGCCCCGGCGCAGCGGCTCGGCGATTTCGTGGCCGGGCGCGCGTCGACCTCGCTCGGCTCGGTGGTGCCCTCCTACAAGCCGGGGGTCGAGCCGACCGACCTCGCGCAGTGCCTGCCGGACTTCGCAGTCGCCGCGATGCGCGAGGCGCTGCCCGTGTTCGGTCGCCAGATCCCGGGTTACGACCATCCCGACGTGGTGATGACGGGGGTGGAGACGCGTACCTCCTCGCCCGTGCGCTTTACCCGCGGGGCCGACTTCCAGAGCCTCAACACCGCGGGCCTCTACCCGGCGGGCGAGGGCGCGGGCTATGCGGGCGGTATCCTGTCGGCGGCGGTGGACGGGATCAAGGTCGCCGAGGCGGTGGCCGCCAGCCTGTGCCGCGCGGGGTGACCGCGCGGCGATGACGCTGATTCTGTTCAACAAGCCCTATGGTGTGCTGTGCCAGTTCACCGGCGACGGCGCGAGGCCGACGCTGGCGGATCACCTCGACGTGCCGGGCGTCTATCCCGCGGGGCGGCTCGATCTCGACAGCGAGGGGCTGCTGCTGCTGACCGATGACGGCAGGCTGCAGGCGCGCATCGCCGACCCCCGGTTCAAGCTGCCCAAGACCTATCTCGTCCAGGTCGAGGGCGAGGTGACCGACGCCGCGCTGGCCGCGCTGCGGCAGGGGGTGCGGCTCAAGGACGGCATCACCCGCCCCGCCCTCGCCGAGCGTATCGCCGCGCCCGCGCTCCCGCCGCGCGACCCGCCGGTGCGGTTCCGCAAGACCGTGCCCGACAGCTGGCTGCGGCTGACGATCCGCGAAGGCCGCAACCGGCAGGTGCGCCGGATGACCGCCGCGGTCGGGTGTCCGACGCTGCGGCTGGTGCGGTGGAGCATCGGCGAGTGGACCTTGGGCGAGCTTGCGCCCGGAGAATGGCGCGTCGCCTGACGAACGCCACTTGCATTAGGGAAGCGCGACGCCGATTGCGGCAGCATCGCTGACATCAAACCCGCAGGGAGCACCACGATGCGCAACGCGACGCCGACGATCCGCCCGACCTTGCGCCTGTGCGCGGGCCTGCTGCTGCTCCCCGCGCTGGCCGCGTGCGGGCGCGCGAACGGCGGCAGCGCGAGCGAGGTGGTGGTCACCAATTCGGGCGACATCGCCCCCAACCGGGCGGTGGCGAACAAGGTCGAGGCGGACGGCAACGACCAGCCGAACAATCTGGCCGGCCTCCCCGCCAAGGCGCCAACCGCCAAATAGGCGCGGCACCGGGTCCCGCCGATCGGGCCAGGTGGGGCACCGCGTTCTCCCAGGTGGTCCGATGGCCGACGAGCAGGGTTCCAAGCCGTTGTGCCTGTTGCGCTTTTCACTTCCACGCCTATATCCTCCCCATTGTTCAACAACGGAAAGGAGGTGGTCGAATGTCTCATTGTCACATGCCGCTCATGGCGGAGCCGAAGGATGCGACCTCCACCGCGGGGACCCGCGACTGACGACGAGCCGTGATCGGCCGACAATGGAAAGGCCGTCCCGAAAGGGGCGGCCTTTTGCTTTCGGGGCGCGGGGGATCGACACCGGCGTGGGCGGAATGCACCGTCGCGCTCGACGCGCCGGGGAAGCGGTGGCAAAACTTGCTGCTACTCCGCCAGCCCGATCGGAACGCCCGCAATGATGCCCCTCGACACGCCCGCATCGGGCACCGCCGCCGCCGGTGACGCCGCGCACGGCTATGACGCGCCCGACCTGCGCGTGTTCGTGTTCGCGCTGTTCTTCATCTTCGGCGGGATCACCAGCCTCAACGACATCATCATCCCCAAATTGCGCGAGCTGTTCACGCTCGACCACGCAAGCTCGATGCTGGTCCAGTCGGCGTTCTTCCTCGCCTATGCGCTGTTCTCCCTGCCCGCGGCGGCGATCGTGCGGCGGATGGGCTACCTGCGCACGGCGGCGATCGGGCTCGTCACGATGACGGCGGGCTGCTTGCTGTTCATCCCCGCTTCCACCACGGCCACGTTCGGCATGTTTCTGCTCGCCCTCTTCACCTTGGGCGCGGGGATCACGGTGGTGCAGGTGGTCGCCAACCCGCTGATCTCCTTGCTCGGCGCGCCCGCCACCGCGCACAGCCGGCTGACCTTCGCGCAGGCGTTCAACTCGCTGGGCACTACGATTTTCCCGCGAGTGGGCGCGGCGCTGATCCTGGGCGGGCTGGCAGGCGTCAGCGCCGCGCAGCTCAGCGGCTCCGCGCTCGACGCCTACCGGACGGAGGCGTCGCGCGCGATCGTCCATACCTATCTCGGCCTCGCCGTCGCGCTGCTGGTGATCGCCGCGGTGGTGTGGAGCCGCCGCAACCGCCTCCACGAGCAGCAGGACCAGGCGGGCACGGTTCGCCAAGCGTTCGGGCTGCTCCGCCGCCCGCGCTTCGGGCTGGGGGCATTGTGCATCTTCCTCTACGTCGGCGCGGAAGTCGCGATCGGCTCGCTGATCGTCAGCTACCTCGTTCAACCGGGCATCTGGGCGACGAGCGACGCGGTCGCGGGCCGGTACGTCGCCTTTTACTGGGGCGGCGCGCTGGTCGGTCGGTTCGTCGGCGCGGGTGTGTTGCGGCTGGTGTCGCCGGGCAAGGTGCTCGCGGCTGCGGCGACGGGCGCGATCCTGCTGCTGCTGCTGTCCGCCAACAGCACCGGCGCGCCCGCGGGTTGGGCGCTGCTCGCGATCGGGCTGATGAATTCGATCATGTTCCCGACCATCTTCGGCCTCGCCAGCGAAGGCCTCGGCGCGCGTGCCGCCGAGGGATCGGGCGTGATCGCGACCGCGATCGTCGGCGGCGCGGTGATCCCGCTCATGACCGGCGCGCTCGCCGACCGTTCGAGCCTCCAGTTCGCGCTCTGTCTGCCCGCCGCCTGCTACGCGGTGATCGCCGCCTATGGCCTGTACGCACGGCGACCGGCTGCCGGGCGGCTATAGCAGGTCCTCGATCCGGATCGGCAGCTTGCGGATGCGTCGCCCGGTCGCGTGCCAGACCGCCCTGGCAATCGCGTGGGGTGATCGTCGCGGTATGGCTCGACCCGGCGGCGAGCGAGGCGGGCGGGAGCGCCGTGTCGCCGAACTGGACGTCGACCTGCGCCAGCTCAAGGCCGAGCGCCTGCGCCACCGTCATCGCGAGCGCGAACATGTACGGCGTGTCGGGCGGCGCGCGCATGAAGCCGGGGGTGTTGCGAGATGATGCGCGTGCCCGTTGACGCGCAGGGTGATGTTTCATCGGCTTACTCACTTCCGACCCACCCGGAAACGAGGGTCGGCTGGCCGCGATCAGGTTCCGGCGTCCAGCTCGACCGGCGACCGTCTGTGCCGCCGCGCAAAACATCCGGCGCCCACCTAATTTGCCCGGGTGAGCCCCGCCGCGCGCGGATCGCCGCAAATACCGCCACGCCGACGCCGGTACCGTAACGCGGGCGCGATGGCCCGGCTGAAAGCTGCCAGTCGGCGGCCCCGCCACCAAGGCCAGGACGGCGTCCCGAGGTCAGTCAGGCCGGTCGCCGTCGAGGCGCAGCGGGCCGCCGAACGTCTCCCGCGTGCGCGCGTGCAGCTCGGCGATTTCGGGGGTGATCGCCTCCGCGAATTCGCTCATCTCGTAGACGGGTCGAATCTCGATCTCGCTCGGGCCCGGCATCGGATTGGGGCAGCGCTTCACCCAGGCGAGCGCCTCGTCCATGTCCTCGACCTGCCAGAGCCAGAAGCCCGCGACCAGCTCATTCGTCTGGGCGAACGGCCCGTCGATCACCGTGCGTTCCGGCCCGTCGAACGCGACCCGCTTGGCCTGCGACGAGGGCCTGAGCCCGTCGGCGGCGAGCATCACGCCCGCTTCGACCAGCTCCGCGTTGAACCGGCCCATTGCCTCCAGCGCCTCTGCGGCAGGAAGGGTGCCCGCCTCGCTGTCCGCCGTCGCCTTTACGAACACCATCACCCGCATCTGTCTGCTTCCCTTGCCTGAGCCGTCCCGGCACCCAACAAGCTTCTCAGCTATCGACGGCGCGTTCAACACTCCGCTCCACGGCAACGCGGCCAGACCCACGCCCGGTTCCTTTCCGCACCCTGCGCGTGTAGGCGGCGGCGATGCACACAGCCCCGCTGCGGCGCCCCGTCATCCTGGCCGCGGTCATGGTTGCGTCGTTCATGATCGCGATCGAGGCGACGATCGTCTCCACCGCCATGCCGCAGATCGCGGGGCGGCTTGGCGGGCTCAACCTCTATGCCTGGGTGTTCTCCTCCTTTCTGCTGACGCAGACCGCGACCACGGTGCTGTTCGGCAAGCTCGCCGACACCTATGGTCGCCGGCCGGTGCTGCTCGTCGGCATCGCCATCTTCCTCGTCGGCTCGCTCCTGTGCGGGCTCGCGCCGACGATGCCGTGGCTGATCGCCTTCCGATTGGTGCAGGGCGTCGGCGCGGGCGCGATCCAGCCGGTCTCGATCACCGTCGTCGGCGACCTCTACGCGGCGGAGGAGCGGGCGGCGATCCAGGGCTGGCTGGCGAGCGTCTGGGGCGTCTCCTCCGTGGTCGGGCCGCTCGCGGGCGGGCTGATCGTGCAGTACCTGTCCTGGCCCTGGGTGTTCTGGATCAACCTGCCGGTAGGCGTGGTTGCGGCGATATTGTTCGGCGTTTTCCTGCGCGAGCGGCTCCACACCGAGCGACCCCGGGTGGATGCCGCGGGCGCGGCGCTGTTCATGATCGGCATCGCGGCGTTGATGGTGGCGCTGACCGAGATCGCCTCCGCCGATCGCGCGTATCTCGGCACAGCGACGCTGGTCGCGGCGGTATGCGGGGCGCTGTTCGTCTGGCAGGAGCAGCGCGCGGCGGACCCGATGATCGCGTTCCGGCTATGGTCGCACCGACCGATCGCGGCCACCAACGCGGCGACGCTGTTGAGCGGGGCGACGGTGATCGGGCTCAACACCTTTCTGCCGATGTATGTGCAGGGCGTGCTCGGCCGCTCGCCGACCGTTGCGGGCTTCACCTTGACCGCGATGGTGCTCGGCTGGCCGATCGGCTCAACGGTCGCGTCGCGGCTGTTCGTGCGCATTGGCCTCCGCCCGGTAATGCTGATCGGGGCAGCGCTGATCCCGGTCGGCGCGGCCGTGTTCGTGGCGGTGCGACCGGGCATGTCGCCGCTGGTGCCCGGCATCGGATCGGCGGTGTTGGGGCTCGGCATGGGGTTCCTCAGCAACACCGCGATCGTGCTGGTGCAGGGCTGTGTCGGCTGGACCGAACGCGGCGCGGCGACCGCATCGACCCTGTTCTCGCGCAGCCTCGGCAGCACGCTGGGCGCGACCTTGCTCGGCAGCGTGCTCAACCTGTCACTGGCGGCGCAGGGCGCGCGGCTCGGCTCGCTTCGCCGGCTGCTCGACGCGCCGGGCGGCGCGGTCGCCGACCCGGCGTTGCGCGCGGCGCTGGCGCACGCGCTGCACCTGACCTTCTGGGCGGTGCTGGCGGTCGCGCTGGGCACGTTGCTGCTCACCTTGCTCGTGCCGCACGTCCCGCTCAGCCGGGCGGCAGCGGATGCCGAGCCCGCCGAAGCCGACGAGCTTCCCGTCGGCTGAGTCGTCGCGGGTAGCCAGGTCGAGATCAGACGATCGCAACCCGCGCGGCAGCCCATTCCTCCGCCGCGACGGTCTCGATCTGCCGGACGATCCCGCGCGTGAGCGCGGCCGGTACGGTGATCCGGAAGCCGCGCTCGACCAGCCCCTCGACCGCCCAGCGGACGCAGAAATCGGCGGCGACGCCGGTCACCACGATCTCGTCAATGCCCTCCGCCCGCAATTGGTCGAAGAAGCGGTCGCGCGGAACGGAAGCGCTCCTCGGGTCGCGCGCGTCGCGGATCATCACGTCGGTTTCCTCCCACATCGCGAACACGCCTTTCTCGAGCGTGTAGAGTGGGATGTCCGCGTCGATCGCCAGAACATCGAGCACCGTTTGCCACCCGGCGCTGTCCCGCACGCAATGCAGCGGAAACTGCCCGGCCTCCGCGGAGCGTGCGTAGCGTTCGGGCTCGTGCGTGTCGAAGGTAAGGAGCACGCCCGCGGTTTCGGCGGGGCTCAGCGACGCCAGAAACTCATTGGTCGGCCCGACCAGCGCTTCCGCGCCGGCGACGTAGAGCGCACCATCGGGCAGCATGAAGTCGCGCTGCGCATCCACCACGATCACGAACCTGCTCATCGTCTCCACTCCATCCTTGCCGGGCCCGCTTGACATATATCCAATACGCTCATAAGTAAAGTGCATACTGCGCATATGGGTGGCGTATGAGCGAAGCCGAGTTCCTCCAGGCCTATGATCCCGGCCAGTACGAGCGTCCCTCGGTGGCGGTCGACCTTATCCTGATGAGCGTCGTCGAGGGCGCGCCCGCGGCGTTGCTCGTCCGCCGTGACGAGCATCCGCATCTGGGTAACTGGGCGCTACCGGGCGGGTTCGTGGGGGTGGACGAGAGCCTCGACGCCGCCGCGCGCCGGTTGCTCGCGGGCAAGGCGCGGATGGACGACGCCTATCTGGAGCAGCTTTACACCTTCGGCGCGGTCGACCGCGATCCCCGGATGCGGATCATCAGCGTCGCCTACTTCGCGCTGCTGCCCCCCGCCCGCTTCGCCGCCGCGCTGAAGGCGGCACCCGAACTGGCGCTGGCCGAGCTGGTCGTGCCCTGGACGGGCGAGACCGGGGGGCCGGTAGAGGCATGCTCGGCGGACGGCGAGGCGCTGTCGCTGGCGTTCGACCATGCCGACATGCTCGGGCTGGCGATGCTGCGGCTGCGCGGCAAGCTCGACTATTCGGCGGTCGCGTTCGCCCTGCTGCCCGATCGCTTTACCCTGCGCGCCCTGCAGGACGTGCATGAGGCGATCCTGGGCACGCGCCTCAACAAGCCCGCCTTTCGCCGTCGGCTGCTCGACAGCGGCCGCCTGGAGGCGACGGGCGAGCGAGAGACCGGCGCGTCCTTCCGCCCCGCCGAACTGTACCGCCACCGCGCGGCCGACTGATCCAGAACGAAAGGGACAAGCGACATGGCGTCCATCAAGAACCTCGGCTTCCTCGCGCAACTGCGCAGCGATGCCAGCAACCACGTCATCCGGTACCGGAAGGGCAAGGTCCGCCAGAGCGGGCGCGGGCTCGTTTTCTGGTTCGTGCCCGAGACCGCGAGCATCGCCGAACTGCCGATGGACGACCGCGAGTTGGCGGTGTTCGTGAAAGGCCGCAGCCAGGACTTTCAGGCGGTCGCCGTTCAGGGCACGCTGACATGGCACGTCGTCGACCCCGAACGGCTGGCGACCCGCGTCGACTTCAGCCTCGGCCTCGTCACCGGCACTTACAAGAACGAGCCGATCCAGCGGATCGAGACGCGGCTGGGCGGCCTCGTCAATCAGGCGGCGCTGCAATATCTGGCGCAGGCACCCGTGCGCGGGCTGCTGGACGCCGGGCCGGAGCCGCTGCGCAGGCAACTCGAAGCCGTGCTCGCGGGCGATCCGGCGCTGGGCGAGATCGGCGTCGCGGTGACGGCCGTGCGGCTCACCAACCTGGCCCCGTCCAGCGAGCTGGAACGCGCGCTGCAGACACCGACATTCGAGGCGCTCCAGCAAAAGGCCGATCAGGCGACCTTCGAGCGCCGCGCGCTGGCGGTGGATGGGGAGCGGGCGATCGCCGAGAACGAGCTGGCCAACCAGACCGAACTCGCGCGGCGCGAGACGCTACTGATCGCGCAGCAGGCGGAGAACGCACGCAACCGCGCCACCGGCCATGCCGAGGCGCAGCAGATCGAGGCCGCGGCGGAAGCGGAGCGCATCCGCACCGTCGAGAGCGCCAGGGCGGAGACGGAAGCGGCGCGCATGACGATCTACCGCGATCTGCCGCCCGCGGTGATGCTGGGCCTCGCCGCGCGCGAGCTGGCGGGCAAGCTCGACCGGATCGAGCATCTCAACGTCACGCCCGACCTGCTGGCGACCGTGCTCCGCGAGTTCCGCCGTGGCACGCCCGCGCTGCCGCCGCGCTGAGCCGCGCCGGTGTCGACGCTCAGCCCGCGCGCGGTGTTCGTTTCCCGCGAGACCGATTACGAACTGCTGCTCGCGCGTCATGCCACGCGCGGGCAGGCGAGGTTCTTTCTCCAAACCCGCGGGCAGGACATCGAGGTGCTAGAGGATCGCCATCGCCAGCTCCATGCCACATTGCACGCCGCCCGCGCGGCGGTGCCGTCCGATTGGCGGCAGGCCGAGGTGAAGCGCGCGGACCTCGACCGCTTCGTGTTCGGGCCGGAGGACGTGATCGTCGTCGTCGGGCAGGACGGGCTCGTCGCCAACGTCGCCAAATATCTGGGCGGCCAGCCGGTGCTCGGCGTCAACCCCGCGGCCGACCTCTATGACGGCATACTGGTGCGCGTGCCGCTCGCGCGGTTCAAGTCGCTGTTGCCGGCCAGCGTCGCGGGTTCGGCCCCGGTCGAGCGGCGCACGATGGTGGAAGCGCGGCTCGACAGCGGCGAGCGGTTGCTGGCGCTCAACGAGGTGTTCGTCGGCCACCGCAGCCACCAGTCGGCGCGCTATCGCATCACCTGCGGCGCGCGCGCCGAGGACCAGTCGTCGAGCGGGCTGATCGTCGCGTCTGGCACCGGCGCGACCGGCTGGGCACGCTCGATCAGCGAGGCGACGCACGCGTCGCTGCCGCTCGGCCCGGAGGAGCGCGCGGTCGCCTATTTCGTGCGCGAGCCGTTCCCCAGCATCGCCACCGGCACCAGCCTGCGCATGGGCAAGCTGGCGCGAGAGCGGCTGGCGGTGACGTCGCGGATGAACGATGGCGGCGTGATCTTCGCGGACGGCATCGAGCAGGACCATCTCGCATTCGATTGGGGGCGCGAGGTGACGCTCGGCCCCGCCGACCGGACGCTCCACCTCATCACCGGCTGAAAGGCACCACATGGCCGTCACCGACATCGCGACCCGCACCTACGATCACGGCTTTCGCCTCGATCCGATCGTGCGTAGCCTGCTCGACACCGATTTCTACAAGCTGCTGATGCTGCAGATGATCCGGCACCTCTACCCGGACGTGCAGGCGACGTTTTCGCTCATCAACCGAACGAAGACGGTGCGGATCGCCGACACGATCGACGAGGGCGAGTTGCGCGCGCAGCTCGACCATGCTCGCACCGTGCGCTTCACGGGCAAGGAGCTGATCTGGCTCGCGGGCAACAGCTTTGCGGGGCAGGAGCGGATCTTCGCGCCCGACTTCATTGCCTGGCTCGCCGGGTTCCGGCTGCCCGAATATGAGCTGCGGGTCGTCGATGGCCAGTTCGAGCTGCGCTTCGAGGGCCCATGGACGCACACCACGATGTGGGAGGTGCCCGCGCTCGCGATCATCAACGAGCTGCGCGCACGCGCGGCGATGCGGGGCATGGGCCGGTTCGAGCTCGATATCCTCTACGCACGCGCCAAGGCGAAGCTGTGGGCCAAGGTCGAGCGGCTGCGCGCGCTGCCCGACCTTGTCGTCTCAGATTTCGGCACGCGGCGGCGGCACGGTTTCCTGTGGCAGCGCTGGTGCGTCGAGGCGCTGAAGGAGGGGCTCGGCAGCGCGTTCATCGGCACCTCCAACGTGCTGCTGGCGATGGAGGGCGATCTGGAGGCGATCGGCACCAACGCGCACGAGCTGCCAATGGTGCTCGCCGCGCTGGCGGACGATGACGCGGCGCTCGCCGCCGCGCCCTATCGCGTGCTGGAGGACTGGCGGCTTCACTATGCGGGCAACCTGCTGATCGTGCTGCCTGATGCGTTCGGCACCGCCGCATTCCTCCACCATGCGCCCGACTGGGTGGCGGACTGGACCGGCTTTCGCCCGGACAGCGCGCCGCCGATCGCGGGCGGGGAGGAGATCATCGCCTGGTGGCGGGCGCATGGCCGCAATCCGGGCACCAAGCTGCTGATCTTCTCCGACGGCATGGACGTCGACGCGATCGAGCGGACCCACCGCCACTTCGCGGGGCGCGTGCGGATGAGCTTTGGCTGGGGCACCAATCTCACCAACGATTTCCGCGGCTGCGCGCCCGATGGCGGGGCCGCGCTCGACCCGATCTCGCTCGTCGCCAAGGTGACGAGCGCCAATGGCCGCCCGGCGGTCAAGCTGTCCGACAACCCCGCCAAGGCGACCGGCGACCCGGCGGAGATCGCGCGCTATCTGAGGGTATTCGGCACGACGGGGCGGGTGGAAGCGGAGGTGTCGGTCTAGGCCGCGACCTGCCCCATGCCTCAGATCGTGCCCGCGAGCGGGTCGACCGGAACCCGGGCGGCGTTCTCGGCCAGGGCGAACTCGCTCACGCGAAAGCTGCCGAACTGCCGACGGCATGCCGCCATCAGGATGATGCAGGCGACCCCGCCGATCAGCAGCAGCGCCGCGGGGGCGAGCGTCAGCCGCTCCAGCCGCACATGCAGGCCGAGCAGCAATCCACCGACCAGCGGCGCCGCCAGCCCGCCGACGCGGCCAGCGGCCTGCGTCCACCCCGTCCCGACCGAACGGATCGCGGTCGGGTAGAGCAAGCCCAGCAGCGCGGTCAGCCCGATCTGGATGCCCGTCACGCAGAACCCCGCGCCCGCGATCACCAGCGCGTGAACCGCCGGAGACAAGCTGGTGAGCGTCATCCCGGCGACCAGCGGCGCGCCGACCAGGAACATCGCCACCAGCGGCACGACGCCGAGCCGGTCGATGACGAGCAGCAACAGCACGCCCGCGCCCAACCCGCCGAGCGAGAACAGCGCGGCGGTGCCGCCCGCCGTCGACGTGCTCGCGCCACCCGCCTGCAGCAGCGTCGGCAGCCAGGTGAGGGAGAAGAAGTTCGCCATCTGGTTCGCGGCCTGGCTGACCCACAGCATCGGCGTCACCAGCCCCAACGCGCCCGCGAACAACGGTCGCATCGAGCCTCGCGTGACCTTTCCCGCGCTGGGGAGCGACAGGCGGCTTCCCTCCTCCATCCGCAGATCGGGCCGGAGCCGGCGCGCAAGCCGCAACGCCTGCGCCTCGCGCCCGCCGCGCTCGACGAGGAACTTGATGCTTTCGGGAAGCAGCGCCGCGACCGCGACGGCGACGACCAGCGGCATCAGGCTGCCGACGACCAGAATGGCCTGCCAGCCATAGGTGGGCACCAGCCGGTTCGCGACCAGCCCGGGGATCGCGATGCCGAGCGGCACCCCCAGCGCCACGATCACCAGCACCCGCGCCCGCGCCGCGCGGGGGGTCAGCTCCGCAATCAGCGCCATGACGTTGGGGAACACGCCGCCGACCGCCACCCCGGTGCAGAAGCGGAGCAGCGCAAGCCCGGCCAGCCCGGTCCCGGTCGCCATCACCCCGCCGAACACCCGGATGCCGATCAGGTCGAGCAGGGCGATGGCGCACAGCCCGGCGATTATCATCGGCTTGCGCCCGTAGCGGTCGCCCAGCAGGCCGAGCAGCGGGCCACCCACCGCCATGCCGATGATCCCCGCCGAGAAGGCGGGGACGAGCGCGGTGCGCGCGAGATGGCTTTGCTTAAGCACCTCCGGCTGGAGATAGCCGGTGGTCGCGAGGTCATAGCCATCGCTCGCCATCGCCAGCGCCGCCAATACGATGAACAGGATCGAGGTGCCGCGGAGCCGCTGCCCGTCGACGACCTGATCCAGCGGCATCACCGCCGGTCCCGACATTGCACCCGCCATACGTTCCTCCCCCGACGCCTCTGCGCCTTCAGGTTCGTCCGCGCGGCGCGGCGACCCCCTCTCCGATCTCGATCAGGCCAATTGTTCTGCCCGTTGCGGAACGTCCGGTAAAGCCGCTTCCGACCAGCCGGACGCGAGCGCGAGCACGTCGCCGCTCCACCGCCGCCCGCGCCAGGCGACATATTGGTCGGGCCGCACCAGCGTCAGTGGCAATGGATAGCGATCGGTCGCCTCCGCCGCGCTAAGCTCGACCACCGTGAGCGGTTCACCCTGCGCGGCGGCGTCCTCCACCGCGCGGCGAACGTCGTGGGCATCGGCGTCGGGCGTGGTGACCAGCGCGAAGCCCTGGCCGAACGCGTCGTACAGCGAGCCGCCGTCCGTTCGCCAAAGATGCGGCGCTAGGCACCCGGGCCGGCTGGAGGGTGTATAGACCCGCGTGTCGCCCTTCGGCGGAGCAGGTCCCTCGCCCGCGATCACCGGCGAGGCCGCGTAGCAGCCACCCAGCACCGTCCCCAACGTATGGAACTCGCGTTGCTTGGCGGCGTAGATCTGCTCGCCGACCTCCTTGCGGACGCGGTCGCCTTCCTCGCCCGGCTCTTCCAGCGCCTCCGTCCAGAAATCGTTGGACAGGATCGAATGGTTGGCCGCCGCCTCCGCGATCACCTCTTCATGGATCGCGCGCCGCTCCACCTCATAGCTGTCGAGCAGCTTCGGCCCGCCCCATCCCTGCAACGTCGCGGCAAGCTTCCAGCCGAGGTCGGCCCCGTCCGCCACCCCCATGTTCATGCCGAAGCCGCCAAAGGGCGGGTGGAGATGACACGCGTCGCCGATCAGGAACACGCGGCGGTCGCGGTAACTGTCGGCGATGAAGCTGCTCGCGACCCACTCGTCGCTGCTCATGATCTCATAAGGCAGGTCGATCCCGGTCGCCTCGCGGATCAGGTCCGACGCGCTTTCGGGCGTGATCTTGAAGCCTTCAGGCAACCGCGTCGGCATGAAGAACCAGACATCGTCCTTGTCCATCGGCCCGATCAGGCTGGGGGACACCGGGTTGACCTGCCAGTACATCACCGATGGGTCGTGCGGGTGCGCCTGCGCCAGGCCGGGCGCGCGGAACACGATGTTATAGTTGCGCGATAGTCCATATTGTCCGTTGAGCACGGCCCCGATCAGGTCGCGCACCGCGCTGCGCGCTCCGTCCGCGCCGACCAGATAGCCGCACCGCACCACCTGCTCGGTCCCGTCCCGCGCGTCGCGCAAGGTCACCGCGACTCCCTCCGCGTCCTGCGTCGCGGAAACGAACTCGGTGTTGAAGCGGATGTCGACCGAGGGCAGCGTGTCGGCGTGTTCGCGCATCACCTGCTCGAGCGTGTATTGCGCGATCCACTGGCCGTGCTCGGGGTAGAGCTCGTTCCGTCCGGCGTTGATGTTGGAATGGTTCTCGATCCGGGTGAGGCCATAGCCGCCCAGCCGGGTGACGAAGCTTACCGTCGCGGGATAATCGATTCCGAACGGTGCCGCCGCCGCGAGCTTGTCGGCGATGCCCCACCGGCGCAGATGCGTACGTGTGCGCACGTTGGTGGTCTTGGCGCGCGGCGCATAGCCGACCCGCTCGTTGCGCTCGACCAGCAGGCAGCTGACCCCGCGGGAGCCGAGTTCGATCGCCAGCGCCAGCCCGCTCGGGCCCGCTCCGATGATGACCACCCCGACCTCTCCCCCCATGTCCATTGGACCGACTCGCTCCTCTACCGCAGATCAGTCGACCGCCAGGCCGCGGGGATGTTTTCAGACCCTTGTCTCGGGATAGCCCAAGAGGTCAGGCTTGGAACGATAGCAAAAGCGCGGCCCCGTTCAGGCCCCGGCATCACCGCCGGGTGCTCCTCAGGCCGCGACCGGCTCCGCCTCCGCCGGTGCGGGAAAACCGGCATCGTCCAGCTCATAGTTATGGACGAAGTCGTGCGGCACTTCCGGGCCCCAGCTGGCAAGGCTGTCTTCCATGCCGTAATTGGTCGGCGTCCACAGCGAATAATCGTCGATATGGTCCATGTCCGAGAAATACTCGAACCACGAACCCCATGGGTCCTGGATGTAATGAAAGAAGTTCGACCCGATCGTATGCCGCCCGAAACCCCAATCGCCGCGCCGCGACTTGGCCAGCAGCGCGCGCCCGCCGCGCCCGACCTCGTCGGGGTCGTGGACCTGAAAGCTCGCATGGTGAAAGCCGACGCCCGGCGACTTGGCGAACGCAACCACATGGTGGTCGGAGTCCTTGCGCGCGCAGGTAAAGGCGATGATGTCCTGCGCCCGGTCGGCGAGCCCCATGCCGAGCGCGCCGGTCATGAACGCGACGCTCTCGGGGACGTCGGGGCTGAACACCAGGATATGCCCCAAGCGTAGCGGCTTGGCGGGCGGGTAAGCGCTTTGCGGCAGCATCGCCGAGCGACGTTTCCTGACCACCCGTCCGGGCGCGTTGACCTCGAACGCGCGCTCCGCCGCGATCAGCTCGGGGTCGGCGGGGCGCTCGGACAGGTGGATCAGCATCCCGTGCGGGTCCTCGATCCAGAGGCCGTTGTCCTCGAACGCCTGCGGCGCATCCACGACCTTGCCGCCATGCGCGGGAACGCTCGCGGCCATCGCGTCCAGATCGTCCGCGCGCAGCGAGATATGGTGGAGCCGCTTTCTGGGATAGCCGCCCATCAGGATGATCGATGGGCGGTCCTGCCCCTCGCAACGCAGCTGGGCGACCTCCCCCGCAACATCCGCGATCAACCCCGCATCGGTGTAGAAGCGGAGGCCGGGTTCGATGTCCGGCACCTCCAGCGTGAACGACAATGCACCCAGAACGGCCATGACTTGCCCTTTCTATGCGCCGGCCACGCGATTCTCAATCGCGCCGATCCGGTCGATCTCGCAGCGGACCACATCGCCCGGCTGCAGGAACACCGGTGGCTCCATACCGACCCCCACGCCCTCAGGCGTACCGGTCGCGATCAGGTCGCCGGTCTCCAGCGTGAACGCGGCCGACAGATACGCGATCTGCTTCCACAGGTCGTTGACCATCGAACCGGTGTTGCTGCTCTGGCGAAGCTCGCCGTTGACGAAACAGCGCAGGTCCAGCGTGTGCGGGTCGCCCAGCTCGTCCGCGGTGACGATCCACGGCCCGATCGGCCCGTGCGTGTCGAACGACTTGCCCATGGTGAAGGTCGGCGTGTGGAACTGCCAGTCGCGCGCGGACACGTCGTTGCCGACGCAATAGCCGAACACATGCGCAGGCGCGTCCGCCTCGCTCACCCCCTTGGCGGGCGTGCCGATCACCGCCACGAGCTCGACCTCGTAATCGAGCTTCTCCGTCACGCCGGGCTCGATCGGGTCATAGGGGCCGGAGATGCAGGTGGTCTGCTTGTTGAACCAGGTCTGAAACTTCGCCCGCGCGACGCCCAGCCGGTCCGCCTCTTCCAGATGCTTGGCGTAATTCATCCCGATTGCGAGGTACTTGCCCGGCCGCTCGACCGGGGCGAGGAGCTTGACCTCGGACAGCCGATACGACGGTTCGGTGCGATCCACCAGCGCGGCCAGCTCCCCCAGCGCTTCCGGTCCCGCACCCGCGATCTCGCGGATCGTCGACCAGCGGCTGCCCGCGGCGACCAGATCGACCACGCCGTCCGCCTTTACGGCACCGATCTTCACGCCGCTCTCAGCGTCGAACCGAACCAGCCTCATCCTGTCTTCCGCTCCTATTCGTTCGACCGAGATGTGCCCGCGCCGCGCCGAGACCTTACGCCCAAGCCTAGCGCGCGTCGATCGTCAAGAAAACGATAGCCAATCTGATCGAGCGATGCGAGACCGGCAACACAATGAAACTTTCGCAAATCCGCGATCTGGTGGCGGTCGCCGAGTTCGGCGGTTTGCGCCGTGCCGCCCGGCAGCTCGGCGTCGCGCAGCCGGCGCTGAGCCGGAGCATCCGCGACCTCGAACTCGAACTGGGGGTGACGCTGTTCGAGCGCGGCCCCACCGGCATGACGCTGACCCCCGCCGGACAGGCGTTCGCCCGACGCGGGGCCGCGGTGCAGACCGAACTCGCGCGCGCGCGCGACGAGGTGCGCCAGCTCAGGGGCGATGGCGACGGCCAGGTCTCGATCGGGCTGTCGACCGCGGCGCACGTTGCGTTGTTGCCCCGCGCGCTGCCACCGTTCCTGCGGCGCTATCCCGACGCGCACCTTCGCATCACCGAAGGCTTGTTCCCGACGCTGGAGCCCGAGCTGCGCGACGGCGTGCTGGATTTCTATGTCGGCCCGCTCGCCGAGGAACGGCTGGGCGGCGAGTTCCTGGTCGAAAAGCTATTCGACAATCACCGCGTGGTGCTTTGCCGGCGCAACCACCCGTTGTCGGGGGCGACCACCCTATCGGAGCTGGTGGCCGCGAAATGGGTGGCGACGTCGGTGACCGTGAACAGCGCCGCCGAGCTCAACCCGCTGTTCGAGCGGCACGGCCTGCCCTCGCCCGTCATCGCGGTGCAGACGCAAAGCGCGCTGTCGATGATCACGGTCGCCGCCTCCACCGACCTGCTGACGATCCTTCCCCGGCAATGGCTCGCCTATCGCCAGATTACCGCATTGCTGACCCATATCGGCCTTGACGAAACGCTGGCCGCCCCCGCCATCTGCGTGGTGAACCGGGCGGGGCTGCCGCTGACCCCGATCGCGCAGCATCTGCAGGACCTGTTCCGGCGGTCGGGGCTCAACCAGTGACGCGGGTCATGTGCGCGATCGCCGCCAGGAGGATGCGCTCGATCGTCGCGACGTCCCGCGCGTCGCGGGCTGCGTAGATCAGCGTGTAGGTGAGCGGGAGCCCAAGCGCGACGCCCGCCAGTCCGTGCCGCTCGCCCCACCCGGCGCGGATCACTGCCAATGTATCGCTCGGCCCCAGGATCATGTGCATCGAGCCGTCGGCGGGGTGGATGTGCGCGATCTCCCCATGCGAGGCGTGTGCGTCGGCGCAGCCGCATGCGCGCGCGGTGATCGCACGATTGCGCTTCTCGAACCAGCTTTGCGCAAAGGTGAGCCGATCGGCGTCGGCGGAGACCGCCCGCTCGAACACCGCCTGCAACGCCGCGAGCGCGGCCTCTCCCGCGCGCTGATCGAGCTGGCGGTGCGGCACCGGATGCGGGGCGATGCGCGGTCGCTTGCCCAAGCGCGGCGGCAGATCAGCGAGTCGGAGGTGGTCACCCGCCTCCCCCACGCGCGCGAGCAACGGCTCCACGGCCAACGGATCGTGCATCCGCAACCGCAGCCGCGTCGTGACGAGCCATCCCCGCCAGTTCGCGGGCAGTCCGCCCGGCCCGAGCGCACGCCAGCGCCGGTAGTCACCGGCCGCCCACCATCCCGCCGCGACCGCGCCCGCCACACCGGCCAGCCCGGCGGCTCCCACGCCCCTGCGCCAGGCATTCGTCACCGCTCAGCCCGCCAGGTAGTCGGGAGCGGCGGGATGCCCAGCCTTGCCCGCCAGCCACGCCTCGCCCCGCGCGTACAGAGCCTCGACCTCCGGCCCCATGCGCCCCGGCATGTCGCGCTTGACGGTCATTCCCGCCTGCGTCTGGAGATAGGCGAGGTGGCGATAGCCGACGGGAAAGCTCTCCAGCAGCTTGGCGTCGAGGTGCAGCGTCGCGTCGGGGGCGACCGCGTCCATGCGGTCGCGCTCATAGGTGGGCTGGCGCCAGACGATGCCCCACCGACCGCTGCGCCGCTCGAAGAAGTCGTAGAAACGCCCTTCGCAGAACACGTCCACGAGCAGGTCGTGGACCACCGAGCGCTGGCCGATCGTCATCTTGGTCTGCACCACCGCGCGGTCGCCGACAAGGTCGATGCTGGTGCCGCCCAGCGCGTGCTGGACGTCGACGCCCCGGTCCCAGGCGGCGCGCGAGCCGGCGACGAACTCGGCCCCGCTCGACTGCTGCCAGGTCGCCGACATGATCGAGTCGTCGTGCCACAGCGTCAGCAGCCTGTCCCATTGACCGCTGTCGCGCCACACCGCCCAGCTTTCGACCATATCGCGCAAGGTCGCCCGGTCGTGGAGGTCGGCGTCAGTCATGTCAGGCGAAGCTCCGTCCGATGAACCAGAACATCCCCACCGCTACCAGCGAGGAGGCCAGCACGTCGACCGTAATCGGTCGCGGCGTAGCGAGGCGCAACCGACGCGCGGCGACGACCACGCCGGTCACCGCCAGCACCACCGTCAGCTGCCCCATCTCGACGCCCAGATTGAACCCGACCAGGATCTGGGCGAGCTTTTCGGGCGGCAACCGGCTCTCAAGCAGGTCGGCGGCGAAGCCGAAGCCGTGGATCAGCCCGAACACGGTGGTCACCACCATCCGCAGCCGCCCGGTATCCTGAAGGTGGCCCGAGATGAACAGGTAGCAGGTGGTGAAGATCGCCGCGCCGATCAGCAACAGCGGCGGCAAGGTCCCATAGCCGAGCAGCCGCAACGCGGCCATCACCAGCAGCACCGCGCCGGTCGCGAGCGCCAGCTTGGTCGGCCGGGGCAGCGAGACGACGATGTTCTCCACCCCGATCAGCGCGATCGTCAGCGCCACCAGCGCGTCGATATATTCGGCATGCGGCCGGATCAGCCCGGTGACCGCAAGCCCCAGCGTCAGGCTGTGCCCGATCGTGAAGCCAGTGACGACGAAGATCAGGTCCTTCAATCGCCGCGAGATCAGCACCAGCCCGAGCAGGAACGACATGTGATCGACGCCGGTGAAGATGTGCATGACGCCCATCGACACGAACCGGAACAGCCCCGCATCGCCCAGCTCGCCTCCCTCGCTCTTCCTGAGGTCGAGTGTGCGACCGTCGGCGGTGAACAGCTGTTCGACGAAATCGCCGTTGGCGAACTGGATTTGCGCAAGGTTCACATGCGTTGGCACCAGATCGAAGAACGCGTCGAAGCGCAGGCTGATGGGGGCGATGCCGGGGCAGTCGAACGCCAGTTCGGCGCGGCGAAAACCGGTGGCGGCGAGTACGGTGCGCGGGGGGAAGGCGGCGGGGCACGGCTTGTCGCCCGCGCTCGCGCCGACGCGCGGGGTGAGATAGGCGAGGATCGCCGCGTCGCTCGGCCTGCCCCCGCGCGGACCGATCCGCGCCGCTTCCAGGTCGGGGATCGTCACGCCGACGCGGATGATGCGACCGTCGACGGTCCAGGTCGAATGCGTCTCGCTGCGCGTGTGCGCGGAGGCGGGCGCGCTCCCGATCAGGAGGAGCAGGAACACCAGCCACGCGAACGACCGCGCGCTCACTCGAAACCCGACGCGATCTGGATGTCGGCGCGCTTGCGCAGGAACGCGTCCGCGCCCGCCTGCATCCGCGCGACCTTGTCCGCGCGGTAATCCTCGATCACGCGCGGACGCACGCGCTCGAACGGCTGCGATGTCGGGGGCACGTTGTGCGCCATCGCGAGGACGTGAACACCGTCGGGCGCGGGCAGCGGGTCGGACACCTGCCCGTTGCCGAGCCCCCGCGCCGCCGCGAACAGCCGCGCGCCGAGATGGATGCGCGCGGCGAAATAGAACTCCTCGCCGTCGCTCGTCTTGCCGGTATCACGCAGCCCGTGCGCCGCCGCTGCCGCCGCGACCGGTAGCCCCGCCCGCATCGCCGCGACCGCGGCGCCCGCCTGGTCGAGCGAGGGCGCGAGGTAATCGGTCAGCGTCATCACGCCTTCATTGGCGTAATTGCCCGGATGCGCGCGGAAGAAGTCGCGCAACGCCGCTTCCGTCGGTTGCGTCGCGTCCGCGTCGACCGCCTGCTGCCCCTCGACCGCGCCGACCAAGGCGGTGCGGACCTCCACCACGTCGTTCTGCACGCCCAGTTCGACCCCGCGCTGGACGTACAGCTCCTCGCGGATCATCGCGTCGAGCGCCTTGCGTTTCTGCGCAGGCGTGGCCTGGTCGAGCCCGACATCATAGAGCGCGCGGAGCTGGGCGGTGTAGTCGCTCATCAGGATCGGCACTTGGTTGACGATCGCGACGTCCTCCGGCGGCACGCCCGCCACCCGCGTTCCCTGCGCGGTGAACAGCCCTGCGCCGGCCACCACCAACCCCGCGACCGCGCCGACCGCGCACAGGATCAGCGAGCGTTTCTCGGACGGCGCGCGCCAGCGGCGAGGCGTGGACAGGGGCTCAGTCACGCGCGCCCTCCTTCACCGGCGGGTGGAGCGAGGCGACATAGACCGACACCGCGCGCGCCTCCTCCGGCGTCAGCACGCGCGCGAAAGCAGGGCTCACCCCGGCAAGCCCGCGCTCCAGCGTGCGGGTGATGTCCGCCTCGCTCCCGTTCCCGCTCAGCCATTTGCCGTCGACGAGGTTGGGCGCGCCGATCGCCGGGTCGCCGCGCGCATCGGGGCTATGGCAATCATAGCAGCCCGCGTCGCGCGTGAAGAGCTGGCGGCCACGGTCGACCGCCGCCTGGGGGTAGTCGCCGCTCCCGTTGGCGGCGCGCAGGAACGCGACCACGTCGCGCAACTGCGCCGGGGTGAGCGGGGGTAGCGCCTCGCGCGTGTACGGGACGGCGCGGGCATAGGCGGGCATGGACGCGAGATCCCACCCGCGCGTGTCGCCCGCGCGGATGCCGTGGAGCACGATCTGCTCGATCTCGCTTGCCCGGCCCGACCCATAGAGGAAGTCGTCATCGGTCATGTCGGGTACCGCGCGCTCGCGGCTCCCCTTTGCATCCGCGCCGTGGCAGGACGCGCAATGCGCCGCATAGACGCGCGCGCCTTCGCCGAGCGCGACCGGGCGCGCGCGGTCCGTATCGAGGATCGCGTCGGGATCGGTCCGCATCAAGAGCAGGCGTCGCTCGGTCGAGCGCGCGTGGACGAACAACGTCGCGGCGATCGCCACCGCCAGCGCCACGGCGGCGAGCCACAAGGGGCGACGTCCGCCGATCACAGCGTCGCCGTCAGCGTTAGCCGGGCCGAGCGCGGCTCGAGCGGGTGGATCTGCACGCCCGTCACGCCCTCCGCCGCCTCCCCCGGCAGGCGGGTCGTGTAGTAATAGTCTGCCGCGTCGTCCCGGCTGTTCGTCACGTTGAAAATATCGATCCTCACGTTCAGCCTCGGCGACAGCGTGTAACCGATATTGGCGTTCACCTCGCGATAACCAGCCGAGCGGATCACGCTGCTCTCGACCAGTGGGTGCTCGCCCAGATCGCGAAAGGCGACCGCGCCGAACCAGCGGCCGAGATCGTGGACGAGCAGCCCCGCCGACCCGATGAACGAGGGCGCATCGGGGATGAAGCGGCCCGCGGGATCACTGTCCCGGTAGCGGGCGCGGGTGGCGGCGAGGTTGGCGTTGAGCTCCAGCCAGCGGACCGGACGATATTGCGCGGTGAACTCGACGCCGGTGCGCCGGCTCGGTCGCCCTGCGGTCGTCGCGCCCGCGTCGGCGTCATAGGTCAGCTCGGACGCGAAATCGATGCGGAACACGCTCAGCGCGGCGGTGAAGCGGCGGACGGCGCTCGTCCGCACACCAGCCTCGTAGCCGGAGGAGCGCACCAGCAACGGCGGGCGTGCGAGGGCATCAGCCGCCCCACCCTCGACCAGCCCCGCGCGGCCGTCGTTCGAGTGAAAGCCGCGCCCGGCGGACAGATAGAACTCGGTCCTTGCCCATGGCCCGAGGACCATATTGCCCTTGGGCTGGAACAGCGCCGCCGCTTCGGTGCCGGTCACCCCGCCGACATAGGCGCGGTCCGCGACATGGAAGTAATCCTCGCGAAGTCCGAGCACCGTGCGCAGCCAAGGCGTCCAGCGGACCGAGTCCGCGAGGTAGCCCGCCAGGCTGAACTCGCGGACACGGTCGTCGCGGATCGTGGCGAGGTCGGCGCGCCCACGCGTGTGCATCAGGTCGAGGCGAATATCGTCATAGCGCGTCTGCGCGCCTAGCGTCACGCTGTTTGCAATGCCGCCGATCGTCACCTCGCGTGCGGCGGACACTGCCCCGCCGCCAAAGGTGCGCCGATCGTCCTGCGCGTGCTGGTCGCCGTTGACGGGATCGTCGAGATAGTGGCTGAAGTCGTTCCACAAGGTGAGCCGCTGGCGCACGATGTAGGCGCTCGCGCGCAGCTGCCACGCGCCCGCGGGCCGGGCGAGGTTGGCGGACAGGCTGAACCGCGCGGCGCGGCCGCCGTCTGACGGGTCGAGCGATCCGAAGCGACCGATCGACCCGCTCTCGACTGCCCGCAGGGGCTGGTCCGTCGTGGCGTGCCACCCGGCCCCATAAGCGAGCGCGGTCAAGGAGACGCCGTCATCGCGGTCGCCCCGGCTCCAACGCAGCGCGGCGCTCCCCTTGCGGAAATCGTCGGGATGGTCCCACGGGCCGTCCAGATGCGCGAGTTCGCCCGCGGCCAGCAGGCGGTCGCCATTCGCCAACGCGATCGAGCCGCCCGCGAACGCGCGCTGGTCGCCCAGTGTGCCCACGCTCAGGCTCGCAGTCGGGCGCAGCGTGTCCACAAGCCGCAGGTGATCCGCCCCGACCGATGCGAAATCGCCCTCCGCGGCGAAATACGGCCCCTTGCTGAAATCCACCCCCGCGCCGAGTTCGGGGATGAGGAAGTTGAGGTCGGTATAGCCCTGCCCATGCGCGTGGGTGCGCATGTTGACCGGCATCTCGTCGACATAGGTGGCGAGGTCGGTGCCGTGGTCGAGATTGAACCCGCGCAGCAGATATTGGTTCGCCTTGCCCTCCCCCGAATGCGCGGTGACGGTGAGGCCCGGCACCGCTTCCAGCAACTGCCCGACACGGTACACGGGGCGTTGCTGGAGTTCCTGCCGGGTGACCGACCCCTGGCTCGACGTGTCCGCGCGGCCGAGCAGGTCGAGCGTGGAAGCGGTGACCACGATGTCCGGTGCGGGCGCGTCGGCCGTCTGCGCCAGCGTCGGGCTAGCCGCGACGAGCGGGAGGAGAAGGGAAGCGAAGGGCAGGCGCAACGGCGGTCCTTGTCCCGCGGCCGATCCGCCGGGGTCGCCGTGCTACTTCCCGCGCCCGCTCGCGTAAGGTTATCTACGGTATGACGCGGGGTTACAGCGCGTTACAGGCGCGCGGTTCACCCTCGCGGACGCAGGGTCAACAGCTGCTCCGCATTGCCGAGATACAGCTTCGCGCGGGTCTCGTCGTTGAGCCCGAGGCTCTCGATCGAGCGGATGCCTTCGCGGATGTACATCTCGCCGCCTTCGGGATCGAACGGGCAATCGCTCGCGAACGCAACGTGATCGGCCCCGAAGAAGTCGAGCCCGCAGCGCAGCGCCGAGGCCGAGCCGCCCAGCACCGTGTCGCCATAAAAGCCGCGGAAATAGTCCATGAACGGACGCTCCAGCCCGCTCAGGATTTGCGTGTAATCCTCATCCGCGGTCCGCGACCCGAGCTGCGCCCAGAGCGTCTCCGCGCGTCCGTTGAAATAGGGCAGCATCCCGCCGCAATGGTGCGTCAGGACGCGCATCCCCGGCACGCGGTCGAACATGCCGGAGAACACCATCCGCGCCATCGCCGCGGTGGTCTCGTACGGCCAGCCCATCACCTGCCAGATTTCGTATCGCGACTTGGGCTCGGCCGCGTAATCGGTGAAGCCCGCGGGGCGGATCGGGTGCATCCAGATCGGCACGCCATGGACATTGGTCGCGTGCTCGAAGACGGGCAGGAACTCCGGGTCGTCGAGCGGGCGCCCGTTGACGTTGGTCATCACCATCACGCCGCGCGCGCCGAGCTCGCCGATCGCGCGGTCCATCTCCGCCAGCGCGGCGGAGACGTTGTTCATCGGCAGCGCGGCGACGAAGTGCGGGAACTTGTCGGGCCAGCGCGCGCAAATGTCGGCGAGCCCGTCATTGCCGACCCGCGCCGCGTGGGCCGCGTCCTCCGGGCCGCCGAGCGCCTCCGGCGGCGGCGTGGCGAGCGAGATCACCTGCTGGAGGCCGGGGTAGCGGTCCAGCATCTCCACCCGCGCCTCGATGTCCCAGAGCAGCCGGATGCTCGTCAGCCGCTTGACGAGCCCCGGGTTCTGATAGCGCTCGCGCACGAGGTCGAGATAGCCGGACGGCAGCACATGGTTGTGGATGTCGATCTTGCGCATGGTGGTGTTCCCTTGTGGGAGGAGGTGGTCGCCCGCGCAGCTAGCGCACGGGCTCGAAATCTTCGGCGATCAGATACTCGGCGAGCCGCCGCCTGAGCGCGAGCGCGAACGGCCCGCCGACGACCTGGTCGAGCCGCTCCTCGGCAAGCGCGACGGCGCGGCGCACCTCGTGGAGGAGGTCGAGCCCGGACGGCGTGAACGACACCCGCTTCGCGCGCCCGTCGATGAGGTCGGGCGCGCGCTCCACCAGCCCGAGCGCTTCCGCGCGGTCGACCAGTTCGCGCATCGACTGTTTGGTCATCCGCGCCCGCGCCGCGAGATCGGTCAGCCGCGTTCCGGCAAGGTCGAGGTTCCGGAACAGCGCGAGCAATACCTGTGTGACCTCGCGATACCCGCGCTCGTGGACGAAGCGCAGCAGGTCGCGGGAGAAGCGGCGCGCGGCGAGCGACAACAGCCGCCCGGCGTTACGCGAACGCCAGCCGTCCGCTTCTTCAGGCACCCCGACATAGCTGCCGAGCCGCGCCTTCAGCTCGCGGAGGAACGCCTCGCCGACGACGTTCGCGAACCGCCGTTCCGCGTCGCGGATGCCGTCCTCCAGCCGCCCCAGTACGGCCGCACCCTCGGGCGTGAAGCGCACGAGCTTGGCGCGCAGGTCGTGCGGGTCGGCGCGGCGCTCGACGAGGCCCGCCGCCTCCGCGCGGTCGACCAGCTCGATCATGCTCTGCTTGGTCTGCCCCGCGCGTTGCGCCAGGGTCGTCAGCCGCGTCCCCTCGCGATCGAGGTTGAGCATCAGCGTCACCGTCGCTTCGGACACGGCGACCACGCCCGCCGCTTGCAGGACGCGCAGCTTGTGGCGCACGAACAGGTCGGTCGCGGCGAACATCAGCCGCCCGGCATTGTCGGCGCGCCAGTCGCGATCCGCTTCGCCCGGCGTCGGACGGACCTCTGCTTCGGTGGTGTCCATCCTCACGCAGCGATGTCGGCCAGGATCGCGCGATAGTCCTGCGCGGTCGGCGCGTACGGGCTGGTGCGGTTGAAGTGGCTCTTGGCCATGTCGTCCACCAGCTGCGCCTTATCAGCGACCTGATACCCCGCCCCGGCCAAAGTAGCGGGAAGACCGAGCGACGCGACCAGCGCGCGCAAGGCGTCGGCGAGGCCGCCTTCCTCCACCCCGATCGCGTGCGCGAGCCGCGCCGCCTTGGCGGGTACATGCTCCGCAAGCATTCGCGTCGTGCGGGGAAGCGCGACGCCGATCAACGTGCCGTGATGCACATCCTGGTCGCCGCAGACGAACGCGACAGCGTGCGCTGGCCCCAGCCCCTTGTGGATCGCCGCCCCGCCCGCGAACGCCGCCGCCATCAACGACGCGCGCGCAGCGTCGCCGCCCGGCTCCAGCGCTGCGTGGACGTCCGCGAACACCCGCGCCGCGCCGTCGAGCGCGAGCGCGTCGATGATCGGGTTGGCGGGCTGCGCGAAGAAGCCCTCCACGCAATGCGACAGCGCGTCGACCGCCGTCGCGGCGATCAGCCGGCGGGGCAGGGTGCGCGTCAGCTCCGGGTCGCACACCGCCACGCGCGGCACCAGCAGCGAGTGGCGCGTCCCGAACCCCGGCCCGCCCGCGACGAGGTGGAGCGCCGCTACCGGCGAGCACTCGCTCCCGGTGCCGAGCGTCGTCGGGATCGCGACGAGCGGCGCGACCGCGCGGATCCGCTCGGGCTTGCCGATCAGGTCGGCGGCGGCGAGCTCGCCCCCCGCCCCGGCCAGCGCGGTGACGATCTTGGCAGTGTCGAGCACCGATCCGCCGCCCAGCGCCACCACCCCGTCGCAACCGGCTTGCATGTACGCGGCGAGCGCCGCGTCCGCCCCCGCCGCCGTCGGGTTCTCCGGCACATCGAGGAAGCGCGCTGCCAAACCGGGCACCGCCCGCTCGACCGCCGCGACCAGCCCCGCACGCTCGATGCCGCGGTCACTGATCAGCAGCGCGCGGCGCACGCCCAGCAGCGCCAGCTCCGCCGCCAGCGCCGCGACCGCGCCGGGCGCGAACACCAGCCGGGGGAGCACTAGAGCGGGAGCCATCAAACGTCCTTTCCCATTCGCACCGGTTGCCAGCGTCCGCCCGATCCAATAGTAAGGCGGCAGAATGATGTCCAGATCGGCGCGATGCGACGCCGCCGACCCGGGACACGAGGAGAGCGCGATGAACCTGATGACCAGCATGACGGGCGGGACCCGGCAGACCACGCACTTCATCAACGGCCAGTGGACGGCACCGGGCGGGCGCACCTTTGCCGACCGCAACCCGTTCAACGGTGAGGTAGTCGCCGAGATCGCGGCGGGTGGACGCGCGGAAGCCGAGGCGGCGGTCGCGGCGGCAGCAGCGGCCTTCCCCGCCTGGGCGGCGATGCCCCCCGCCGAGCGGCAGCGCCTGTTCCTCAAGGCGGCCGACATCTGCGAACGGAGGCTCGACGAGATCTGTCAGGTGATGGCCGCCGAGATCGGCTCGAGCAAGGTGTTCTCCGCCTTCCAGATCCGGCTGTCGGCGGCCATGCTGCGGCAGGCGGCGAACTATGGCTACATGCCCTATGGCGACGTGATGCGCTCGGACGTGCCGGGCCGCCTCGCGCTGGTGACGCGCAAGCCGCTGGGCGTGGTCGCGGGCTTCACGCCATGGAACGGTGCGTTCTACCTCGCCTGGCGCGCGTTCCTGCTGCCGATGGCGTTCGGGAACACCACCGTCATCAAGCCGTCGGAGGAAGGGCCGATGTCCGCTGGGCTGATCCACGCCGAGATCTTGGAAGAGGCGGGCTTTCCCGCGGGCAGCTTCAACGTCGTCACCCACGCGCCGGGTGAGGCCGCGCAGGTGGCGGACGTGTTCTTCGAGAGCCGGGCGGTGCGCTGCATCAACTTTACCGGATCGGACAAGACCGCGCGCATCCTCGGCGAGCGGGCAGGCCGGGCGCTGAAGCGGATGGTGCTGGAGCTTGGCGGGTTCAACCCGATGATCGTGCTCGACGATGCCGACCTCGCGCACACGGTCGACGCGGTGACGTTCGGCGCGTTCCTCCACCAGGGACAGGTGTGCATGAACACGCGCAAGGTCTATGTCGACGCCAAGGTCCACGACGCATTCGTCGACCAGCTCGCCGCCAAGGTGCGTAGCCTCAAGATCGGCGATCCGCGCGACCCGTCGGTGATCGTCGGCCCGCTGATCAACCAGCGCGCGGTCGATCAGGTCACCGAGCGCGTCCAGGACGCGGTTGACCGCGGGGCCAAGGTGGTCACCGGCGGCAAGGCGGACGGGATGATCTACGAGCCGACGATCCTCACCCATGTCCCCGCCGACGCGGTGTGCACGACCGGTGCGGACGAGACGTTCGGCCCGCTGCTCGTGATCCAGCCGTTTGACGACGCGGAGCAGGCGCTCCACGACGCGCAGGATACGCCCTACGGGCTCAGCGCGTCGATCATGACCGGCGACCATGCGCGCGGGTTCGACATGGCGCAGCGGTTCGACACCGGCATCGTCCATGTCAACGCGCCCACCATGGCGAGCGAGGCGGCGCTGCCGGTCGGCGGGGTCAAGGACAGCGGCTGGGGCCGGTCGGGGCATTACTCGGTCGAGGATTTCACCGAGCTGCGGCTCACCACCATGTCGCAGAACCCGGGGCGCTACCCGTTCTGACGGTAACGGGGCGATAAGGCGCGCGATGCCCGGAACGCATCGTTGCCGGGCATTTCGTCTCTCCGGACGCGCGCGTGAAGGTGTAGGCAGGTAATTCGCCAAGATCGAAAACGGCTGGCGAGCAAATGGACGGGCGAAACGGCCTGACAACAGGGAGAGGGCGATGAAGCTCAAGATTTGTCTGCTCAGGTGCGCTGCAGTGCTGACGATGGCCTGCACGCCTTTCGCGGCATGGGCGCAAGCCGCGCCCGCCGATCCGACGACCGTCGATCAGCCCTCCCCACCTGCCGCCGCCGCCGCGCCCGCAACCGAAGTCGGCGAGATCGTCGTTACCGCGCAGCGCCGGGCGGAGAACCTTCAACGGGTGCCGATCGTCATCACCGCGGTCAGCGGCCAGCAGCTCGCCGCCGCGGGCGTCACCAGTCTGCCCAACCTCCAGACGATCGCGCCCGGGCTCAACGTCCGCACCACCGGCGGCGGCGTGTTCCAGCCGTCGCTGCGCGGTATCGGCACGTCGAGCAACGTGGTCGAGAACCCGGTCGCGCTCTACATCGACGGCGTCTATCTGCCGCAACAGCGTGAGGGCAATCGCGAGCTGCCCGACGTGGAGCAGGTCGCGGTGCTGAAGGGACCGCAGGGCACGTTGTTCGGTCGCAACGCGACCGGCGGCGTGATCCAGATCACCACGCGGCGCCCAAGCCAGGAGTTCGCGCTCCAGGCCAAGGCGGAGATCGACAATTACGCCACCTTCCGCGCGAGCGGCTTCGTGTCCGGCAGGCTGGCCACCGGCGTGGCCGCGAGCCTGTCGGCGGACTTCGCGACCCAGGGCGACGGCTATGGCAAGAACCTCACCACCGGGCACGACACGTTCCAAATCGCGCACGCGCTCGGCCTGCGCGGCAAGCTGCTGCTCGAGCCGGACGCCAAGACCTCCGTGCTGCTGATCGCCGACTATCTCGACCGCAAGGACTATACCTACAGCTTCGTCCCCTATCCCGGCACCGCGTTCAGCCTGCCGCTGCCCGGCCCGCTGCCGAACCGGCGCGACACCTATTCGGCGATCAACCCTTATGCCGCGTTCCGGGGCGGCGGGATCAGCGCGACGATCGAGCGCGACCTCGACTTTGCCAAGCTGGTGTCGATCACCGCCTATCGTCAGGGCAGCAGCGACTACCGGTTCGACGACGTGCCCGTCGGACGACCGGTCTTCTATGTCGGCGTTCCTTCGGGCGACCAGCCCAACAAATCGTTCAGCCAGGAGGTGCAGCTCATCTCCAAGGGGAGCGGCCCGGTGACGTACACGGCGGGCGTGTTCTATTTCTATAACCGCAACGCCAACGAGCCGATCGTGCGGCAGTTCTTTCTGCCCTTCTACGGCAATCCGCCCGCCGCGGCGCTGGCGAACCCCAATTCGACCATCAACCAGACCACCGTCACCAACGGCTCGGAAAAGACACAATCGGTCGCGCCATTCGCGCAGGTCGGCATCCGGTTGTTCGAGGGCACCAACCTGACGCTGGGCGGGCGCTTCACCTATGAACAGCGGG